>CABUHP010000016.1 GCA_902491415.1 uncultured Collinsella sp. | reverse complement strand
GAGCACGGCCTCGCAGCCATCCACCACGTCCTGCGGCAGCGGCACGATATCGGGCACAGCAAAGACATGGCAGCCGGCCGTGATACCCGAGACGCAGCCGTTGCGCGAATCCTCGACCACGGCGCACTCCTCGGGGGCAAAGCCCGCGCGCTCGCAGGCAAGCAGATACATCTCGGGGTCGGGCTTGCCGTGCACGACGTCCTCGCCACAGGTCACCGTTTCAAACTTGTCAAAGAGGCCGACCATCTTAAGGTTGCGTTCGGCCGTAGCGAGGCGCGACGACGTCGCAAGGCCCACGTGATAGCCCGCAGCCAGCAGCTCGTCTATGCACTCGGCGGCGCCGGCCTTAAGCTCCAGTTCGGTCTTGACCATCTCATCGCGAATTTCCTTGTGGCGGGCATAGACCGCCTCGGTGGTTTCATGGCTGCCGTAATGCTTATCGAGGATGTCCATAACATCGGGCAGCGTGCGACCGATAAACTGATGGATCAGCGCTTCATCAATCGCGACCCCCAGCTCGGCGGCGCCCGCCTTCCATGCCTTAATGCCCAAACGCTCGGTATCGACCAGCGTTCCGTCCATGTCAAAAATTACAGCCTTGATCATATCGATCCCCTCACCGGATTGCGTTACTGACACTCTACCGCACTTTACAAATTTGTATATAACGTATATAGCATATTGTGCCTTCGTTACATAGATAGAAGTCTTATGACAAGCAGCTCGGTAGGATTATAGTTTTCGACCGAGTACTCAATGGTAAGGATCGTTTCATGCTTTCAGACACTACCGCACCTGCAGAGGAGCTTCAGGACAAACTCGCGACGCTCGAGCAGTTGCTTTTGGCATACGGACGCGTCGCCATCGGCTTTTCCGGTGGCGTCGACAGCAGCTTTTTGGCCGCAGTCTGCGCCCGTATCATGCCCGCTAGCACGCTTCTCGTTCACCTCACCACGCCGCTCATCGGCACACCCGAGCAGGCTTCATTTGAGCGATCCGTTGACGGACAAGCCAGTGAAGAACCGCATTTTAAGCTCCCCGTACTCAATCTTTCGGTCGATCAGCTGCAGCTCCCCCAAGTAGCTTGCAACGACGCCAATCGCTGCTACCACTGCAAGCACGCCGGCTTTACTGCCATCGTGAACCACGCCAAGTCTCTCGGCTTTCCCACCGTCATCGATGGCAGCAATGCAAACGATCGCGGTGACTACCGCCCCGGCATGCGCGCGGCAGAAGAGCTCGGTGTACGCTCCCCTCTTATGGAGGTCGGCTTTACCAAGGACGAAGAGCGCGAGCTGCTGCGCGCATGGGGCTATCCCGTCTGGAACCTGCCGGCGGGAGCCTGTCTTGCCACGCGCGTCCCCACGGGCGAGGAGCTTACGCACGAGAAGGTCGACCTGATTCGCGCCTGCGAGGATTACCTACATGATCTTGACCTGGCTCAGGTCCGCGCACGCCTGGTCGGCGGCTGCATGCATATCGAAGCCGCTCCCGCAGATGTCGCCAAGATTGCTGCCCTCGGCGGAACCGCCGTCGACGACAAGGGCAAAACCCCGTTGCCCGCCGCCATCGAGTCCGCGCTGCGCGAGCTGGGCTGCGGCCACATCTCCCCCGAGGTCACCCCCTACATCCACGGGGCCATGAATCTTTAGGTTACGCCGTTTTACAAACGGCGTACCTGCTCGGCGCTGCGCGGGCTCCGGGCACGGCAATCTGACGTTCAACTTCACGGGCGCGACCAAAAGGTCAGCGCCCGCTTGTTTCACGTCACCTTACCGCACCCGGAGCCCGCTCGCTCGCATATGCTCAACCTGGACTGCGTTAACTGACCTGCCAAAAAGGGACAGGTTTGTTTTGGCAGGTTTTATCTTGAGAAACGCAAACAGGGCCGCGACGCCTATATGGCGTCGCGGCCCTTTTCCTTGGAGAAGGATCGATTGATTGAACGGGATGACCGTTCTAGTCTTCGAGTCCGCTATTGATGAGCTCCGCAATCTCAACGGGATCGGTGCTCGCGCGCACCTTGTCACGGAAGCCGGCGTCCATCAGCATCACGGCAGCCTTGGAGAGCAGACGCAGGTGCGTAGTTCCGGCCTCGCCGGCGGGCACGTACAGCGCGAGCGCAACATCGACGGGCACCCCATCGAAGCTCGGCCATTCAACGGGTTCGGTCAGTTTAAGCACGGCAACGCCCGGCGTGTGGATCGCGTCGCTTTTGGCATGCGGAACGGCAAAACCGGCGACAAGGCCGGTCTCGGCCTCGTTCTCGCGAGCAATGAAGGCGGCCTCTACGGCAGATGCGTCATCGGCAAAGCCGAGCTCGATGGCCTGCTCGGACAAATAATGCAGGGCGTCCTCGCGCGAGGCGGCGGTATACCCGATTGTCACTTGGTTGGCAGATACAAATCCCATGGAAACCTTCCTTACAACACGGACCTGACCGCAGCTTCGATGCCGTCGGCGTCCAAACCGTACTTGTGCAGCAAATCGACCGCAGGGCCGGACTCGCCATACACATCGTGCACGCCGACGCGACGCATCGGCACCGGATGCTGCTCCGCGAGCACCGAGGCCACGGCCTCGCCAAGACCACCGATAATCGAATGCTCCTCGGCAGTGACCACACGACCAGTCTTCTTGGCGCTGGCAACCACCAGGCGCTCATCAAGCGGCTTGATCGTGTGCATATTGATGACCTCGGCATCGATACCATCGGCAGCGAGCGCCTCGGCAGCCTCAAGCGCCTCGGCGACCATAAGGCCACAAGCGATGATGGTCACATCGGACCCCTCGCGCACGACCACGCCGCGACCAATCTTGAACTCATAGTCCTCGTGATCGTTAATGACCGGCGTTGCCAGGCGTCCGAAGCGCATGTAGACCGGTCCCTCAAACTCATAGGCGGCGCGCACGCAAGCGCGAGCCTCGATGTCATCGGCGGGAACGATTACCGTCATACCCGGGATCGTGCGCATGAGCGCGATGTCCTCGCAGCACTGATGCGTGGCGCCGTCTTCACCGACCGAGATACCCGCATGCGTGGCACCGATTTTGACGTTGAGGTGCGGATAGCCAATGGAATTACGCACTTGTTCGTACGCGCGGCCGGCGGCGAACATGGCAAAGGTGCTCGCAAAGGCGACGTGGCCCGTGGTCGCAATGCCGGCGGCGAGCCCCATCAAGTTGCTCTCGGCAATGCCGGCATCGTAGAAGCGCTCAGGGTGCGCAGCCTTAAACTTACCCGTCTGCGTAGCGGCAGCCAGGTCGGCATCGAGCACTACAAAGTCATCGTGCTCATTGCCCAGCTCGACGAGCGCCTCGCCGTAGCTTACGCGCGTGGCGACTTTTTTGACCTCTGCCATTAGAGCTCCTCTCCTGCTGCCGCGAGCTCGGCCATGGCCTGCTCAAACTGTTCATCGTTGGGCGCCTTGCCATGCCAGCCAACCTGGTTCTCCATAAAGGAGACGCCTTTGCCCTTCACCGTCTCGGCGATGATAGCGACGGGCACGCCGGTCACCTCACGAGCCTCGGCGAAAGCCGCCTCAATCTGTGTCATGTCGTTGCCATCGGCTAGCTCGATCACATGCCACTTAAAGGCGCGGAACTTGTCAGCGAGCGGCATGGCCGAGTTGACCTCATCGATCGTGCCGTCAATCTGCAAGCCGTTGTGGTCGACGACGGCAACAAGATTGTCGAGCGCATGGTTGCCGGCAAACATGGCCGCCTCCCACACCTGGCCCTCCTCGCACTCGCCGTCGCCCAGCAACGTGTAGACGCGGTAGCTGTCACCCCAGTGCTTTGCGGCGAGTGCCATTCCAACCGCGGCGGAGATGCCCTGACCGAGCGATCCGGTGGACATATCGATGCCAGGGGCGTCGTTCATGTTGGGATGGCCCTGCAGTCGGCTGCCAATATGACGGAGCGTCTCGAGCTCTTCGACGGGAAAATAGCCGCGATTTGCCAACACCGAATACAGGCCCGGCGCCGCGTGACCCTTGGAGAGCACAAAGCGATCGCGATCGGCCTTGTGAGGGTCGGCAGGATCGATATTCATTTCCTCAAAGTACAGATACGTCATGATGTCGGCAGCACCGAGCGATCCACCCGGGTGTCCCGACTTGGCCGCGTGAACCGCAGTCACGACACCCTTCCTGACCTCATTGGCGACCTTCGCCAGCTCCTGGTTGGTCATACGAATTCCTCTCTTGAGAACAACCCCGGCACCGGATGACGCGATGCCGGGGCAATCCACTCGTTAAGCCTGAGCGACGACCTTCTGCCAGTCAGCCTCAAAAGAGGCGAGGCCCTGGTCGGTCAGCGGATGATGCAGGCACTTCTTGAGAGCGGCCATGGGCACGGTCGCAATATCGGCACCGAGTAGCGCGGCCTGGGTCACGTGGTTGGGCATACGAACCGAGGCGGTGATGATCTCGACGGTGTCGTCGACGTTCTTGCCCGTCCAGTCGTAGTTCTTAATGCAGGTCACGACGTTGTCGAGCTGCGAGATACCGTCCTCGGCGATGTCATCGAAACGACCGACAAACGGGCTGATGTAGCGAGCACCGGCATTGGCGGCCATAAGGGCCTGCGTCGGCGAGAAGACGAGCGTCATGTTGACGCGCACGCCAGCATCGGCCAGCGCACGGCAGGCGGCAAGGCCGGCCTCGCACACGGGAAGCTTGACCACGATGTTGGGGGCGAGGGCGGCAAGGCGCTTGCCCTCCTCGATCATACCCTCGGCAGTGGTAGCGGTAGACTCGGCGGAAACGGGCAGACCCTCGCAGAGCTCGGCAATCTTGAGCATATGCGGCTCAAAGTCGGCAAGCTTGCCGCCGGTCTTGGCGTACAGGGACGGGTTGGTGGTAACACCGGCCAGGCAGCCCCAGCTCTTGGCCTCGGCAATCTCGTCCAGATTGGCGGTATCGATAAAGAACTTCATGGTGAACCCCTTCAAAGGAAGCTAAAACTCAAAAGAATGGGACAAAGGGACTGCCCCTTTGTCCCATGTGCCGGGCCTGCGGCTGGGACATGCCCCAGGCCCGGCGTCGCGTAGGAAAAGCTACTTACTCGGCAAGAGCGGCCTCGATGCGGGTCGTGACGCCCTTGAGGTTAAGACCGACGACGTACTGCTTGATCGGGCGCTTGATGTGCTCGATGACAAAGCGCTTGCCGTCGATGTCCTGAGCGGCGAGGTTGCGGTAGAGCTTCTCGACCTGCTCCTTGACCTCGGGATCGTTGAACGCATAGTGACCGGAGACATCCAGGATCTTCAGGCTGAGCTCATCGTCGGCAAGAATGTCGTCGACCTGCAGGTTGACGTCGTCGCCAGTCATCCACTTGCGCCAGCGCTCGGTCTTGATAGCCTTGACCAGCAGGGTGTGATACAGGTCGGAGGGGTCATCGCACAGACCGTTGTCGACCAGGATCTGCTCGGTGGCGCAGAGCTTGAGGTAGGCGCGGGTCTCCTCGGTGCCATACTGCGGAGCAACGTTGGAGGCGGTCACGTGTGCCGGGATGTGCTCGAGCAGCGTCGCGTCGTCCAGATAGTCGGCGTTGTGCTCCTTCAGGCCCACGCCGTAGCGCTTAGCCATGTCGGCGAGCTCGCGGGCATTCTTGAAGTTGTAATGGCCGACCTGCTCGGTCCAACGGGTGAGCGTACCGGTCTGGCCGACGATAAAGGTGGGCATGGGGCAGCCGCGCTTCTCGAGCTCGGGCTGCAGCTGAGAAATGAACTCCTCGTACTTATCGGTAGAGGTCAAGCCGCCATTGGTCTCCTCGGTACCGACCTCATAGGCAACCTCGGGCAGGTTATGCTCGCGACGGTACTGCTCAAGGTAGTCGATAAGATCGATCGTGCGGCGAAGCACCACGTCGAGCGGAATAACCTTGCCGATCTGATAGGGGTCCTTGGTGGGGTCGACCATCAGCAGGTCAAAGCCCGCCTCCATGTCGGCGACGAAGGACTTGCGGGCGAGCTCCATGGCCTCGTCCTCGGGCAGGTGGGCGTTACGCTCCTCGTCGCGCTGCCACGGACCGCCGTGATCGCGGCACAGGTAGTACGGACCGGTGTAACCCACCTCGTCGGCAACCTTCTTGATGTCGGCGGCAAAGCGCGTCTGGTCCCAACCGTTGACGTAGCCGGCGCCCATCTCGTCCATATCGACCTGGTTGCGGCTGGCGATAAACATGGGCGGGAAATCCTCGTCCTTGGCAAGCTCGAACACGGCCTGAATCAGGTTGGGGCTCATGGGGCCAATGCCGACCATGGTTGCGTGATCGCCGCTATCCTGCAGCTTGAGCATGCCCTGAACGGCCTGACGGATGGTGAGGTTGGACATTTTGTTCTCCTTCTCCAGAGGATTTTTGACAAAAGTTCCCTGGGACCCAGATGTGGGCCCTATCAGTACGGATGGATTTTGTTGTGTAGGGGCGGTTGTGCGGAGTCAAATCCATCCCTCCGCACAACCGGAGTCCTTAAAGGTTTACTTGGCCTGCTTATCGAGCGTGGGCTTCATGGCAATCAGGATTGCAGCGGCGACCACGGCGCCAATCACGATGTCCAGGCAGAACAGCGCGACGTTGTTGGTGGCAAGGGCGACGATAAAGCCACCGTGCGGGACGTAGCAGTCGATGCCCTGGAAGGCGGCAAGTGCCGCACCCACGGCAGAGCCGATGCAAATGCCGGGCAGGGTGTGACCGAGGTCCTTGACCGCGAAGGGGATAGCGCCCTCGGTAATACCGATGCAGCCCATGAACAGCGCGGAGATGCCCATCTGGCGGTCAGCGTCATCGAACTTGTTCTTGGCGATGAGCGCAGCGAGGCCACAGGCGATCGGGGGAACGGCGACGGCGACGCGGAACATACCGTTAGGACCGTAGATACCGGAGGCCATGATGGCCATGGTGAAGGTCGAGGCGGTCTTGTTGATGGGGCCACCCATATCGAAGGCGGTCATAACGCCAATGACCAGACCCAGGACAACTGCGGAACCGCCCTGCAGGCTGCCGAGCACGCCGGTGAGCCAGTCCATCACAAAGCCAAGCGGCGTGGCCAGGATGTAGATATAGGCCATGCCCAGGACAAGCGAGGTCAGAATCGGGATGATCAGGATGGGCATGATGGTCTGGATGGTGTTGTTGACCTTCCAGGTCTTCATCCAGCGGACAAAGTAGCCGCAGATGACCGCCATGATCATGGCGCCCAAGAAGCCGGTCGAAACGCTGTTGCCGTTAGGGGTAACGACTGCGTTGTTGACCAGGTAGCCCAAGACAAAACCGGGGGCGAGCGCGGGCTTGCCGGCCATCGAGTAGGAGATGTATGCCGCAAGCACCGGGATCATCATGGAGATGCCGGCCATGCCGATGGTGTTAAGGCTCACCATCAGCGGGTTCGTAACCTCCATGCCGTTGGCGCCGGCGGTACCGGATGCCAGCGAGAAGGCAAGAAACACGCCGCCGATAACGACGATGGGGATAAAATAGGAAACGCCGGTATTGAATGCATTGAGCAGCGTCTTGCCAGGATCGGCAAAGATAGACTGCTTGGACGCCGGTGTCGGGGCCTGCGGGGCAGCGGAGACGGCCTTCTTCTCTGCCTTGGCCTCGGCCTTGGGCGCGTCAACGGCGCCACCCGTCGCCTTGATGATCTCAATGGCCTGGTCGATGATCTTTACCGGATCGGCGATTACATCCGAGGTGCCGACCTTCAGGAACTTGCCCTCGGCCATCTTCTGCTCAAAACGGTCCTCGTTCTCGACACCCACGTCGACGGACTCCAGGACCAGGTCGGCGGAGTCCACGTCTTCCTGCGTGAGCTCATTCTCGATACCCAGGCCACCCTGAGCCTCGACCTTGCACTCGATGCCACGGGCGGCGCATTCATCCTGAATCGCCTTCTGGGCCATATACGTGTGGGCGATACCCACAGTACAGGCGGCAACGCCTACGATCTTCATTGCTTCCCTCTTTTCATAGAGTTGCGTGCGCAAGACACCGTTTGCGGAGGCCTCCGGAGCATCCCCTGCCGTTTGGACTTGCTGTCTTTTCGACAAGAACAATATAGGTGCTCGTTTTTCTTAATGCCAGCTTATTTCGGTAAACGCGCAGGTCAGAGCGTTGGTTATGCGATTTAGTTATGCGTTTAACCAAAAATGAATCCTGCGATTTTGCCCTCGATTTCAAAAGTCAAGAAGTATTTGATTTTCTCGGTAGACGGCAGATGCGCATGCCGGTCACATATTTCGACCCCACCCGTATGCCGCATTTGTTGCATACTCATATGAAAGGAAAAAGCCGCTCACCGAAGCGTATCCTCCACCAAGACTCAAAGTCATCATGTTGGAAAATGCTCATCTGTCGGAAGGAGTCGCTGTGGCAAAACAGCGCGTTACGATCGCAGACGTCGCTCGAGAGGCGGGAACCTCGACGGCAAGCGTCTCGTATTACCTCAACGACAAACGAGAAAAGCTTAGCGAAAAGACGCAGAACAAAATCGCGCGCGTCATTAAGGAACTCGGATACGTTCCCAACGCCCAAGCGCAAACGCTCACCGGCAAGCAGACCCACGTCATCGCCATCATCATTTTGGATAACACCAACAAGTGGGCGGGCCTCGTCCTCAACGGCATGGAACAGGTCATGCTCCCCGCGGGTTATCAAACGGTCGTTTGCACGAGCAACTTTAACCCCGAGACCGAGCTCATGTACGTCGACAAGATGCTCTCGCTGGGCGTCGATGGTTTTATCATCCAGCCCACGGCAAATTTCAAGGCCGTCCACGACCGCATCAAGCGCGCCGGCAAGCCCGTCGTCTTTTTTGACGCGGCCATCTACAGCCCAGGCACCAGCTGGATCAAAACCAACCTCTACGACGGCGTGTACAACGCCACGCAGGCGCTTCTCGATGCCGGCTACGAGGACTTTTTCTCCATTGCCGCCAATATGACCGAAATGCGCACCCGCATGGAGCGTTTTCAGGGATATGCCGAGGCATTAGCCGCGAATGGGCAGCTCTACAAAGCGATTCCCATCGATCACAACAAGCCGTCAATCAACGAGCTCACTGAATACTTTAAATTCAAGTTCAATCCCGCCAAGCGAACCCTTATCTTCGTGCAAAATCAGTGGGCACTTCCCCGTGTCTACAAGGCCCTCCAGCCAATGGCCCATCTGCTTCCGCAGCAAATCGGCCTTTTGGGACTCAACTGCGAAGACTGGACTAATCTCACCACACCGACCGTCTCCACCATCATCGAGCCCGTCGACCAAGAAGGTCGCGAAGCAGCCGAGATGCTGCTCGCCCTACTTGACGGAAGCAGCGAACCCGGCGAGCAGCGCATTCTCGAGTGCAAGCTCAACTGGCTCGACTCCACCTCGATCTAGACCGCGGGACAAATGAATCAGTAACGTCTATCCCAAATCTTGAGTATTTGTTCGACAGAACGGCCCCTGCCGGCTCCTGCTAGACTGGTAGATTCCCAACCGTCCATCCAGGAGCCGCAATGTCGCGCAAGTCCGCCTACAAGCAAGTACTTTCCATCGGCACCGCCGTGGTGCTGGGGTTTGCGTTGTTCACAGGGTCGCTCGACGGAGCGCCCAAGTTGTTGTCGCCGCAAAGCGATGAGCAGGCGACGGCTCTGGCCGAAAAACAAAACGAGAGTCCCAGCCGCACCGACGACGAGGCGGACCTGGTTGCCCGGCTCGAATCGGGAACAGCGAGCTCCTCGGACTCTCAAAATAGCCAAGACTCTGGCGATGGCCCCGAATCCGCCACGACCAACACCGGTGACGACGCCTCCGCGGACAGTGCCGCCACCCCCATCGACGAGGTGGAAAACCCTGACCTCAACCGCGCCCGCGGTGTTTACCTCAGCAGCATTCCCGACTACGCCGGCAACCCCTACGTAGCCCTTCGCGCCGACAGCATGCACCCGTTGGGCACGCCGTCGTTCACGCTCGATGAATACGATCGTGCCACCGAAGAGGGCTGCTTTAAGAAATTCTCCAAGCTCGACAGCCTTGGCCGCACCCGCAAAGCGCTCGCCTGCGCGGGCCCCGAATCGCTCGGTCAAGGCAAGCGCGGCGATATCTCGCGTATCCATCCTGCCGGTTGGCACCAGCAGCGCTACGGCTTTATTCCAGGCCAGAGCCTCTACAACCGCTGCCACCTTATCGCCTGGTCGCTCTGCGGCGAAAACGCCAATCGCAAGAATCTCCTCACCGGCACGCGCTATCTCAACGAAACGGGTATGCTGCCGTTTGAAGAGCAGATCCTCGACTACATCCACGACACAGGCAACCATGTGCTCTACCGCGTCACGCCCATGTATAACGAAGAGGAACTCGTCTGTCGCGGCGTTCGTCTGGAAGCACAATCGATCGAGGACCACGGCAAGACCCTCTGTTTCCATGTGTACTGCTATAACCTGCAGCCGCACGTGCAGATCGACTACGCCACCGGCCGCAACCAGGCCTCGGGGGACTAGCCCCCAACCGCGACATGAATCGATTTGCAACCCCAGGGATCAAAAAGGGCCGCCCTGGAGCGCCCAGAGCGGCCCTTGCATCGGCGCGTATGTTACAGGCAACGCCACACGTTACTTGGCGCGGCCTTCCTCATAGCGCTCGACCAGCTTGGCCTGAACGTCATAAGGCACCTGCTCATAGCCTGCGGGCTTCATGGTAAAGTCGCCCGTGCCGCGCGTGATGGAGCGCAGACGCGTCGAATAATCCGTCAGCTCAGCCAGCGGGGCTTGAGCGATGACCACGGTGTCACCGCGCTCATCGGTCTCCATGCCCGTCACGCGACCGCGCGAGGCCGAGATGTCGCCCATCACGGCGCCGGCGTAGCTCTCGGGGATAGTCACCGTGATTTCCTCGATGGGCTCCAGCACCACCGGGTCGGCATCGGCGCATGCCTTGCGCAGGCCGATGCGAGCCGCCGCGCGGAACGCCATCTCGTTGGAGTCGACGCTATGATACGAGCCGTCGTACACAGCCACGCGAATGCCCGTGAGCGGGTAGCCGGCAATGATGCCGTCCTTCATGGTCTCCTGGACACCCTTGTCCACGGCGGGGATCAGCGAGCGTGGGATGCGGCCACCCACGACCTCGTCAACAAACTCATAGCCGTCGCTCGTGCCGTCGGGTCCAATGAGCGGCTCAACGCGCAGCCAGCAGTCGCCATATTGACCGGCACCGCCAGTCTGCTTCTTGTGGCGGCCCTGAGCGCTTGCCGTGCGGCGGATGGTCTCGCGATACGGAATGCGGATCGGAACGCTCTTTGCCGCGACCTTGGTGCGGTCCTCCAAACGGTTGAGCAGAACCGAAACCTGCGCCTCGCCCACCGCCGAGATGATGGTCTGCCCGGTCTCCTCGTCGCGGTCGATGCTCATGGTCGGATCGGCCTTGCAGGCCTTCTCAATAAACGTGTAGAGCTTTTCCTCGTCGCCGCGGTTCTCGGCCTCAATGGCGATGCGGTACTGCGAGTTGGGGAACTTAAACGCCGCAGCCTCGACCTTGCCGGTAATCGAGAGCGTATCGCCCGTCTCGGCCGCCAGTTTGGGCGCCACGATGATATCGCCGGCATAGGCGTGACCGACCTCGGTCATGTCGCGGCCGCACATCACATACAGGTGAGCCAGACGCTCACCCTTGCGCGTACGTGCATTGATCAGCTCAAGGCCCGGCTCAAGCGTGCCCGTCAGCACCTTGATAAAGCTGATGCGACCCTGCTGCGGATCGGCCAGCGTCTTAAACACAAATGCCACCGGACGGTCATCGTCGCTCGAGATCTTGAGCGAGTCGCCGTCGATGAGCGGCATCTCGCCGTAGTCCGTCGGCGCCGGGAAGTACGTGGCGATGTCGTCCATCAGCGAGTTGACGCCCTGCTCCTTAATGCAATCGCCCGCAAAGACCGGCACAAAGATGCGCGCGGCGATCGCCTTGGACAACAGGCCCTCGAGCTCCTCCTGCGTCAGCGTCTCTTCGCCTTCCAGGTACTTCATCATCAGCTCATCGTCGGCCTCGGCCACCAGCTCGCACAGATGGTCGTGGGCTTCCTCGGCCTGGGCACGATACTCCTCGGGAATCTCCGACTCAACGGCCTCGGCGCCGTTGCAGTGGCGCGCCTTCATACGCACCAGGTCGATAATGCCGTCAAAGTCCTCGCCCTCGCCCCAGGGGAGGGTCACGGCACCCAAACGCGTACCAAAACGTTCCTGCAGCAGGCCCATCGTGGTCGTAAAGCTGGCCTCGGGACGCGACAGGCGGTTTACGAACACCGCGCGCGCCAGGCGCAGGTCCTCGGCGGCGTACCAAAGCTTAACCGTCGTCGGCTGCGGGCCGGCCTCGGCGTCGACCACGAACAGCGCCGTCTCGCAGACGCTCATCGCGGCAAAGGCGTCGCCGATAAAATCGGGGTAGCACGGGGCATCGAGCACGTTGATGCGGGCGCCCTTCCAATCGATCGGCGCGATGGTCGTCGAGATGGAGAATGAACGCTTGACCTCTTCGGGGTCATAGTCGAGCGTGGGCTTGGTGCCGTCGTGGCCGCCCAGGCGGGCGGTCTTACCGGAAAGGTGGAGCATGGCCTCGGCGAGTGAAGTCTTGCCCACCCCGCCTTGGCCTACGAGCACCACGTTCCTTACGTTGCCGGTCTTGGGAGCACCCATGATGACCTCCTTGCAGGGCCGCGCGCAATGCGCGACGCCAACGGGGAGAGTTCGCGGTCGGTGCCGTCCCGGGAGCAGCATGGTCGGCAGCCGAGCCGACTCACCCTCCAAATGTCCTATGCCACCACCCTACCCTCACGGGCGGCTGTCCATGCATACCTTTCGGCGCACGTATGAATACAGGCGGCGAGAGGACAGAGCAAGTATGCCAGGCGATTATTAAACCCCATCGATACAAATAAAAGCCGCCGCAGTCCATAAGACCCGCGGCGGCTTCTTCTCAATACATAGCTGAGCTTAGCCCTCGATACGACTCAAGAACTCACGGGTACGTTGCTCACGCGGATGATCGATAACCTGCTCGGCCGGGCCCTCCTCGACAATGCGGCCTCCGTCCATAAAGACCACGCGGTCGGCAACATCGCGCGCAAACTGCATCGCATGGGTCACGATCACCATCGTCATATTCTGCGCCGCAAGGTCTTTAATGACACGCAGCACCTCGGCCGTTAGCTCGGGATCGAGTGCCGAGGTCGGCTCGTCAAAGAACAAGATTTCCGGGTCGAGCGCCAAGGCGCGGGCGATACTCACGCGCTGTTGCTGACCGCCCGAAAGCTCACACGGAACCTTGTTCTCGTTGCCCACAAGCCCCATCTGAGCAATCAATTCATGCGCACGAGCTTCCGCCTGCTCGCGCGGGCGCTTAAGAACGCGGATCGGCGCATCGGTGATGTTTTTCATCACGGTATAGTGCGGGAACAGATTGTAGTTCTGAAACACCAGGCCAAATCGCGAGCGCGCCTGCCTGGGCACATCGCCCTTCGCATAGACCGCGCCCGAACCCGCATCCGTCGCAACGGCAAGGTCGCCAAACGAGAGCGAGCCTCCGTCGAGCGTCTCGAGCAGCGTGGCACACCGCAGCAGCGTGGACTTGCCGCCACCCGAAGGCCCGATAATCGCCACGACCTCTCCACGCTTTACCTCGAGCGAGATATCCTTGAGCACCTCATTGCCGCCAAACGCCTTGCGAGCGTTTTCGATTTTCATCACTGAGTTAGTCATGATAATAGTCCAGCTTCTTTTCGGCGGCGCCCAGCAGCATCTCGACCACAAAGTTAATGACCCAGTAAATCAGCGCCGCGATCGCAAACGGTACCATGCTCACCTGCGAGGCAACCAGGGCCTTGGCCGTCGAGAACATCTCGCCCACGCCAATGGCAAACGCCAGCGACGTGTCCTTGACCAGCGTGATGATCTCGTTGCCCATCGCCGGCAGAATACGCTTGGCGACCTGAGGCATCACGATATACAGAAACGTCTGCACGCGCGAATAGCCCAGCACCTCGGCAGCCTCGTATTGACCGCGCGGAATGGACTGCAAGCCCGAGCGATAGATCTCGGCAAAGTAACCGGCGTAGTTGATGATGAACGCCACGACGCACGCCGTCCACTTGGAATCGGGCGTGAGCGAAATGCCAAACACGTAGTACGGGGCAAAGTAGATGGCAAACATCTGCAGCATGAGCGGCGTACCGCGCATGACCGAAATGTAGATGCGCGCAATCCAGCGAAGCGGCGCGATTTTGCTCATGCGCATAAACGCCACGGGAATTCCCAGCGGAATCGACCCGAGCAGCGTCAGCAAAAACAACTGCAAACTGACCAAGAATCCCTGGCCAAGCATCTGCATCATGACCTGAATAGACATTACTTGAGCACCCAATTATCGAAAGACAAACCATAGCTTGAATATTTATCGCAGAGGTCCTTGACCGTGCCGTCCTCGTAGAGCGCCTTGAGCGACTCGGCTACAGCATCGGCCGACTTGGTGTCGCCCTTCTTAAAGCCAACGGCGTAGTGCTCGCTGGACAGCGGCTCATCAAGCTGCGTATAGGCATCGGGCTTGGCGGCAAGCTGATACTGGGCAATCGAAAGATCGCACGCCACGGCATCGACCGCGCCGCTCTCGAGCTGCATAAACGCCGTGTTGTACTCACCGATGGTGTCGAGCGTGGCAAACGTCGCCGCCAGATCCTTCTGGTCACCCTCAAGCACATCCTGCGCAGCGGAATCGGTCTGAGTAATCACGGTCTTGCCGGCAAGATCGTCCCAGCTCTTGATGCCCGCATCCTTCTTGACCACCAGCACCTGCTCGTTGAGCATGTACGGCTCGGAGAACGTGTAGTCGTCCTCACGGCCCTCCATGGTAAAGCCGTTCCAGATGCAGTTGATGGCGCCCGAGTTAAGCAGCGTATCCTTGGCATCCCAGTCGATGGCCTCGTATTTGACCTCCCAGCCCTGCTTATCGGCAACAGCCTTGGCAAGATCGAGATCAAAGCCGGTGTACTCGCCATCGTCGCCCACAAAGCCGTACGGAGGATAGGACTTATCAAAGCCCACCACGAGCTTCTTGGACTCCGCAGCGCCCTTCACATCCTTGGCCGCGGCAGAGCCAGCAGCGGAGCCCTTGCCGGCACCACCGCCGCAACCGACAAGACCAAGGCCAAGCACCGTAGCGAGCGAGCCGGCTAGACCAACAAACTGACGACGAGACATATCGGTGTTCATGGTATCCCCCCTTGATGGCACTTTAGTTAAGTAAAGTGATTCGTGTAGCGTTCAGAATCATACACTTTAGCGTGATAGAGCACAAGGCGAGTTTGCCCGCCGCGTGAGGGGTGTGGGGGTTAAGTTTCCTGCTCTACAGTCCTGCTCACGACGGAGGCCACATTAAGTGGCCTCCTGTTCGTGCGGAACT
>CABUHP010000015.1 GCA_902491415.1 uncultured Collinsella sp. | reverse complement strand
CCCGCCACAAACCGCATATTCGAGTGACCATGTTCCAGCAGATAATTGGTCAACAGCTCGCACGAACCATACTGGTCGGAGTCGATCGTCGTGCAGCGCGGATGCGCATACATGGACAGGATGACCGTTCGCACTCCCGGCTGGGGAACAAACTCCTCAAAATCGGGAGCCATGCGGTTCATGTTGAGAATCATGCCGTCGACGGGTCGCTCGACCATGCGGCGCGAGGCATCGGCAAGTGCATAGGGCTTGTCGCCGCCCATCTCGATCATAGTGACGGCAAAATCATGCTCGCGCGCCGCTTGCATGATACCCTCGAGCGTCGCCAGGTTACCGACACGTGTGATGTTGTACATGCACAGGCCAATAGAACGATACGACCCGCCGCGCAACGCCGCTCCAGCAAAATTGGGACGAAAGCCCAGCTCTTCCATGGCGGCCAGCACACGCTTGCGCGTCTTTTCCGTCACGTTGGGCATACCGTTGACCACGCGAGACACAGTCTGGCGGCTCACGCCAGCGAGCGCCGCAACCTCTGCCGCGCTCGCCGAACGACCATTCCTTGTCTGCTGATCCATGCCTTCCACGCTAACCTGCTTCCCAACTATTCCCCGCGCCCATGGCGCATCGTACATACATTGATAACGTGCTCATGATACCCGAGCCATATACCACAACATGAAAACTTCTGTCAATCAAAACCGCTTACCGAACAAATACAACCGTTCGCAGCTGTTTGAAGTTGTTTTGTTTCTATACATCCCAGCCGGATGTTAACGTGCTCATTGTCAAATGCTCACGTGCTCATTTTGGTTCTAATCATTTTAAGATAGTGTTTATCGGGCTTTTTCACCGCTGAACGCTAACCAGGGAGCCTCCTGAGCGCAAACGCACAATATCGAACAGCGAGACGAGAGGATGTATGCATATGTCTTTGCTAAACCGCGTACAGCAGCTGCCGAAGGGCTTTGTTTGGGGCGCCGCAACCGCCGCGTACCAAACGGAAGGTTCCACGAAGGTGGCAGGCAAGGGTAAGACCATGTGGGACGATTACCTTGTCGCCCAGGGTCGCTTTTTGCCCGACCCGGCCAGTGATTTCTACAACCGCTACGAGGAGGATATCCGCCTTTCTGCCGAGCATGGACTCAACGCCATCCGTGTGTCCATCGCCTGGACCCGCATCTTCCCCAACGGCGACGATGCCGAACCCCTCGCCGAGGGCGTTAAGCACTACCACGAGCTGTTCGCCTGCTGCAAAAAGTATGGCGTCGAGCCCTATGTGTCCCTGCATCACTTTGACTCCCCCGCCGCCCTGTTCAACCCGGGCGACTGGCTCAACCGCAAGACCGTCGACGCCTATGTGCGCTATGCCGAGTTCTGCTTCCGCGAGTTCCGCGAGGTCAAGAATTGGTTCACCATCAACGAGCTCATCAGCCTCTCGCACTCCCAATACATCCAAGGCAACTTCCCGCCCAACCATCACTTTGATGTGACGAGCGGCATCCAGAGCCAGCACAACGAGCTCGTTGCCCACGCCCGCGCCGTCAACCTGTATAAGGATCTTGACGAGACCGAGCACCTGGGCGGACGCATTGGCATGGTCAACGTCCTGACGCCGGCATATCCTGCCACCGACTCGCCCGCCGACCAGCACGCCGCCGACCTGTACAACGCCTTCTACACCGACTTCATCATGGACGGCGCCTTCCTGGGTCACTACTCCGCGCGCACCCTCTCACTCATCAACGAGATTCTGCGTGCCAACAACGCCACACTTACGGTTGAGGACAGCGACATGGAGGAGCTCGCCAAGGCGGCGCCCCGCAACGATATGTTCGGCCTCAACTACTATCAGTCGGCGTTTATCGCCGCCTACGATGGCGAGTCCACCAACAGCTTTAACGGCACCGGAGACAAGGGCACCTCGTGCTTTAAGTTTAAGGGCGTCGGGCAGCAGGTCGATATGCCGGGTATCCCCACCACCGACTGGGATTGGCTCATCTACCCGCAAGGCCTCTACGACACGCTCAAGCACATCAGCGCCACCTATCCCAACCTCCCCGTCATCTATATCACCGAAAACGGCCTGGGCCACAAGGACCCCGAGCCCGACGCAAACGGCATCGTCGCCGATCCCGAGCGCATCGACTTTGTCGACCAGCACATGGAGAAGGTGCTCCAGGCGCGCGCCGAGGGCGTCGACGTCCAGGGCTACTTTATCTGGAGCCTGCAGGACCAGTTCTCGTGGGCCAATGGCTATAACAAGCGCTACGGCCTGTTCTACATCGACTTCGACACGCAAAAACGCTACATCAAGCAGTCGGCACTCTGGTACAAGGAGCTCGCCGACACTATGGCGGACGCGCAGTAGCGCATCGCCTCGCTTTCCCCCGAGAAGGGAGCGGCCCTATGCGATACAAACCCAGCCGCTCCCCTCTCTCCCCCTGGGACCGACCCCGCCTGCACCCGGGCTTTTAGCAAGCGGGAGACCATATAGGTTTTCAACGTCCATGCCATTAAGATTTCATGCAAAGAGGAGCGTGAACTATGGAATCGATCGTTAAGTTCTTGGAGAAAGGTCAGCCGTACTTCGACAAGGTCTCTAAGAACATCTACCTTCAGGCCATTAAAGACGGCTTTTTGGCAGCAATGCCCATCATCCTGTCTTCTTCTGTCTTCCTGCTTATTTCGACCCTGCCGGGCGTTGTCGCCACGGTCGGCGGCTTTACGCTGCCCGACTGGTGGAACGTCGACGTCGTGAACTTCTGCAACAAGGTTTACAACTTCACGATGGGCGTCGTGGGCATCATGGTCGCCGGCACCACCGCAAGCGCGCTGACCGGCTCCAAGAACCGCCGCATGCCTGCCGGCAAGGCCATCAACGCCACGAGCACCATGGTCGCCGCCATGTGCGCTATGCTCATCTTGGCCGTTACCCAGACGAGTGCCAAGATCGACGGCGCCGATGTCTCGGTGTTCTTTACCGACAACATGGGCACCAAGGGCCTGCTGAGCTCCTTTGTCGCCGCATTTGCCACGGTCAACATCTATGCCTTCTGCATTAAGCGAGACATCACCATCAAGCTGCCCAAAGAAGTCCCCGGCGCCATCGCCCAGAACTTCCGCGACATCTTCGCCTTCAGCTTCTCCATCCTGTTTGTCGCCGTCATCGACGTTATCTGCCGCACCTGCTTGGCCGTCCCGTTTGCCAACGTCATCTCCACGCTGGTGAGCCCGCTGTTCGCCGCTGCCGATTCCTACGCCGGCCTCGCCCTCATCTGGTTCATGATCCCGCTGTTCTGGTTCATGGGCATCCACGGCCCCTCGGTCGTTAAGCCTGCCCTCAACGCCGCGCTGTTTGGCAACATCACCACCAACCTCGCCACGCTGCAGGCCGGCGGTCACCCCGCCCTCGCCCTGACCGAGAACTTCGGTAACTACATCGGCGAACTCGGCGGCACCGGCGCCACGTTCATTGTCCCGATCATCTTCCTGCTCTTTATGCGCTCCAAGCAGCTCAAGGCCGTCGGCAAAGCCTCTGTCGTACCCGTGATGTTCGCCGTCAACGAGCCGCTGCTGTTCGCCGCGCCCATCATCCTCAACCCGTACTTCCTGATCCCGTTCCTGTTTGCCCCCGTGGCCAACGTCCTCATTGGTAAGTTCTTCATCGACTTTTTGGGCATGAACGGCTTTATCTATGCCATGCCGTGGGCACTCCCCGGACCGATCGGCACCTTCATCGACACCAACTTCCAGCCGATCTCTCTGGTCCTGGTTGTCGTCCTGCTGGTCGTTGACTTCTTGATCTACTACCCGTTCTGCAAGGCCTACGACAACGTCCTGTGCAAGCAGGAGGCCGAGACCCTGGCCGAAGAAGAGGCCGAGGAGACCAAGGCCGTCAAGACCGCTGCCGCCCCCGCCGTTGAGGCTCCTGTTGTCGAGACCGCTTCTGCCACCGAGGCCTCCGCAGCTCCGTCCGCCCTTAAGGGCAAGGATCTGAGGGTTCTGGTTCTGTGCGCTGGCGCCGGCACCTCTGCACTGCTCGCCAACGCGCTTAAGGAAGGCGCCGACGAGCTGGGCATCGACATTACCGCCAACGCCGGTGCCTACGGCAGCCACTACGCCATCATGGACCAGTACAACGTCATCGTCCTGGCTCCGCAGGTTCGCACCTATTACAACGAGATGAAGGCCGACACCGACCGCCTGGGCATCACGCTGCTGTCGCCCAAGGGCAAACAGTACATCGACCTCACTAAGGATCCCAAGGGCGCCGTCGCCTGGATCGAGGAAAACCTCGAGGCATAAGACGCTGACACCACCTGCCGCTTGCAGACAATAAATGGCCCGTGCATCGATGTGTGATGCGCGGGCCATTTTGTTTAGACCGCACCCGTCCTCCTGTTCATCTCAATCTGTAACATCTAGCCGAGTTTTTCGGTCCTAGCTGTTACAGATCGAGATGAACGCACAGGCCAAGCCGAAAATCTCAATCTGTAACATGTAGACCACTTTTGACCGTCTAGTTGTTACAGATCGAGACAAACGGAATAAGCCGGACCGAATTGTCTAAATCTGTAACAATTAGCTGAGATTTTCGGCTCTACCTGTTACAGATTAAGATGAACAGGCCGAGCACGTCTACGCCCGCAGGTCCTTCACGCTGGAACGCTCGACCAACACGCCCGAGACGAGCGTACGGCTTCTGGAGCTCGGGGCTTCCAGACCTGCGACAACCTCGTTGAGCGCACGGATGCCCAGTTCGCGATGACGGAACTTCACCGACGTCAGAATCGAGTTGGGAATCGTCTTGTAGAGCTCATCGTCGAAGCCGATCACGGACACGTCGTCGGGCACACTCAGACCCTTGTCACGTAGAGCCATCATCACGCCGTTTGCCATGCAGTCGTTAGCAGAGAGGACCGCCGTGCAATCGGGCTTATCGGCAAGCACAAGGCCCGCGGCATAGCCACTATCCGCATTCCAATCACCTTGCAGAGGCTCGGGCGGCTCAATGCCACGTGCCTCGAGTGCCGCACGCCAACCTTTCATACGACACTGGCTCGACAGCGACTCTTTCTTACCAGAGACGAAGTATACGTTCTTGTGCCCGCGATTTAAGAAGTACTCGCACGCCATGCGCGCACCACCCTCTTGATCGTCACTAACGGTAGAGCAGGTAGGATGCTCCATCGGCGTGATAATCACCGTCTTGAGGTCCTTCGGTGCCTCAAAGGTATCAAAGTCATCGACCATCTGGCGCAGGTTGAAGATCATGCCATCAACAGGCAGCTGCGACATCCTGCGCGCCGCTTCGGCAAGGGTCATCTTCTCCCCCGCGCGCTTCTTAATCATCGTGAGCGCGAAGCCGCGTTCTTCGGCGGCATCGGCGATACCGTCAATCATGTCCACAGCGCCGCCCGACAAGTGGAACATCACCACGCCGATGCACCCGTAACGGCCCAACTTGAGCGAACGCGCGGCATAGTTGGTTCGAAATCCGAGCGCCTCCATGGCCGAATGGACCTTATCGCGTGTCGACTCTCGCACGCTATCGGGCTCGTTGATCGCGCGCGACACCGTCTTGAGAGAAACACCCGCGGCAACTGCCACATCATTCATTGAGACATTTTTCTTGTCCATCGTTGCCACTGCTTCTCCACTCGGTTCTCTATCGCTTGCTTTTTGCGTTCTAGCATACACTACCTGCCCGACTGACAAATCAACCGTTTACCGGACAATATCGACCGCTCACCCGTATATCCTTGTTGCTCTTCCAAAAATGTCTTACGTTGTCATTAACGAAATGACAACGTTGTCATTTCGCAATGCCTTCCTTAAGCAGGAAGGTTTCCGGGCAGTCCTGACCATCCATCGACGACCAGTTCCATCCACATGCATCGCGCATCAAGCAGCAAAGGAGCTCTATGGACGCCATCGTAAAGATGCTCGAAAAGCATCAACCGTTCTTTGAGAAGATCTCGAGGAACGTCTACCTCCAGGCCATTAAGGACGGATTCCTTGGGTGCATGCCCATCGTCCTCACCTCTTCGATCTTTCTGTTGATCGCCACCCTTCCTGGCGTAGTTGGCATCACGCTGCCCCAGCCGCTCATCGACTGGTGCAACAAGCTGTACAACTTCACCATGGGCGTCATGGGCATCATGGTTGCCGGCACCACCGCCAAGAACTTCACGGCTTCCATGAACCGTCGCATGCCCGCCGGCAAGGTGCTCAACGACGGCTCCACCATGGTGGCCGCCCAGTGCAGCATGCTGCTGCTCGCTGTTACGCAGTTCACCACCAAGTTCGACGGCTCCGAGCTTTCTGTCTTCGATTGCACCAGCATGGGTACGCGCGGCCTGTTCTCGGCCTATATCGCCGCGTTCATTACCGTGTGGGTCTATAAGTTCTGCGTCTCGCGCGATCTGACCATTAAGCTGCCCAAGGAGGTTCCGGGCGCCATCGCTCAGAACTTCCGCGACATCATCCCCTTTGGCGGCGCTGTCATCATCTGCGGCATCATCGATGTTGTCGTGCGCAACCTCATGGGCGTTCCGTTCTCCGAGCTGCTCATCAAGCTGCTCTCCCCGCTCTTCACTGCGGCAGAAACCTATCCTGGCCTTATCCTTATCCAGGCAGCCACCGCGTTCTTCTGGTTCATCGGTGTCCACGGCCCCTCGATCGTCCAGCCGGGCATCGACCCCATCCGTCTTGCCAACCAGGCCGAGAACCTGCAGGTTCTGCTGGCCGGCGGCCACCCCGCCCACTCCCTCACCTTTAACATGTCGCTCGTGGGTGAGTTCGGCGGCACCGGCGCCACGTTCATCGTGCCGCTTCTGCTGATTCTCTTTATGAAGTCCAAGCAGCTCAAAGCCGTCGGTAAGGCCTCGATCGTTCCTGTTGCCTTCGCCGTCAACGAACCGCTGCTCTTTGGCGCGCCGATGATCCTTAACCCCTACATGCTCATCCCCTTTGTTGCCGCCGGCTGCGTCAACGTAAGTATTGCCAAGTTCTTTATCGACAACGTGGGCATGAACGGCTTCTCCTTCGTGGTGCCTTGGGCTACCCCTGCCCCCATCGGCATCTTCATCACCACGAACTTCCAGCTTATCGCCCTGGTATTTGTCGCGATCATCATCTTGCTGGACGCCATCATCTACCTGCCGTTCTTGAAGGCATACGATAAGCTGCTCTGCGACCAGGAGGCCGAGCGCGCCGCCGAGCTGGGTCTCGAGTCCGATGGTGCTGCCACCATCACCGCCAGCACCTCTGCGCCCGCTGTCGAGCAGACCGCCGCTTCCGTCGAGCCGACCGCCGCTGTCGCCGATAGCAAGCCTGTCGCCGATCAGCCCGAGCCCGCCGCCGACGCATCCGCTAAGAAGGATGTCGATGGCCTGAAGGTCCTCGTCCTGTGCGCCGGCGCCGGCACCTCTGCCATGCTCGCCAACGCCATCAAGGAAGGTGCTGCGCAAACCGGAGAGAACATCGCTTCCTCCGCAGGCGCCTATGGCCAGCACACTGCCATCATGGATCAGTACGACGTCATCGTGCTCGCCCCGCAGGTTCGTAGCTACTACAACGACATGAAGGCCGACACCGATCGTCTGGGCATTAAGCTGCTCGCCCCGCGCGGCAAGGAATATATCGACCTTACCCGCGACCCCGCTGGCGCCATCAAGTGGCTCCGCGAGAACCTCGACTAGTTTCCTCCCTCTGTTGGTGCCCGGATCCCCAGTTCGGGCACCTCTCCCTATTCGTATCCCACAGAAAGGATGACTCATGACCAACCCCATGCAGTTCCCCGACGGCTTTGTGTTTGGCGGCGCCACCGCTGCTTACCAGGTTGAGGGCGAGACCCGTACGCACGGCAAGGGCAAAGTGCCCTGGGACGATTTCCTGGCAGCCCAGGGTCGCTTCTCCCCCGATCCCGCAAGCGACTTCTACAACAAGTACCCAGTCGATATCGACCTGTGCCAGCGCTTCGGCATCAACGGTATTCGCGTCTCCATCGCTTGGAGCCGTATCTTCCCCAGTGGCACCGGCGAGATTAACCCCGAGGGCGTCGCTTTCTATCACGAGCTTTTCGCCACCTGCAACAAAGCTGGCGTTATCCCCTATGTCACGCTCGATCACTTCGATACGCCCGAGGCCTTTTACCAGAACGGCGGCGAGGGTTTCCTGACGCGCACGACGATCGACGCCTTTGTCGAGTACGCCAAGTTCTGCTTTGCCGAGTTCACCGAGGTCAAGCACTGGTTCACGTTTAACGAGATTCCCGCAACCGCCGAGGGCAGCTTTATCGTCGGCAACTGGCCGCACGGCGAGAAGTACCGCCTGGACAAGGCCTTCCAGCTCATGCACAACATGATGGTAGCCCACGCCAAGGCTGTCGTCGCCTTCCATGAGGGCGGCTTTGAGGGCGAGATCGGCATTGTCCAGAACCTGGAGCCCAAGTATCCCCTCGATCCCAGCAGCGCCGCCGACTGCGAGGCAGCTCGCATGGCCGACGTCATCAACAACCGCTGGGTACTCGACGCCACCTTCCGCGGCCACTATGCAGCCGACACCATGGAGGCTGCGACCAAGCTGGCCCATATCGCCGGCGGCGAGCTCGACGTCCGCGACGAGGACATCGCCGCGCTGACCGCCGCACTCCCCTACAACGATTGCCTGGGCGTCAACACCTACAAGTGCCAGTTCCTGCGTGCCGCCGAGGGCGAAAACGACATCAACCACAATGGCACCGGCGACAAGGGCTCCTCGCGCTGGTTCCTCAAGGGCGTGGGCGAGTCATGCGTGCGCGAAGGCGTACCCACCACCGATTGGGACTGGATCATCTATCCCGAGGGCCTCTACGACCTGCTGCTCCGCATTAAGAACGATTACCCCAACTACAAGAAGATCTACATCACCGAGAACGGCATGGGCTATAAGGACGACTTCGAGGATGGCTTTATCGACGACGCCCCTCGTATCGACTACATGCGTCAGCATCTCGCGTGGATCCTCAAGGCAATCGACGGCGGCGTGAACGTCGACGGTTACTTTGTGTGGTCGTTGCAGGATCAGTTCTCCTGGACCAACGGCTATAACAAGCGCTATGGCCTGTTCTACGTCGACTTTGAGACCCAGAAGCGCTATCCCAAGGCGAGCGCGTACTGGTACAAGAACGTCGCGGAGACCGGCCTGCTCATGGCCTAACTTCAGCCGCGTATCCCCTGTCGGCCGCATGCGAATCCCCCACGGGTTCGCATGCGGCCTTTTTTGTTTTTGGTGAGCCCGAGCAGGCCGTTTATCTCGATCTGTAACATCTAGCAGGGATTTTCAATCCTAACTGTTATAGATTTAGACGAACGGGCGACCAGGGCTGAATGATCTCAATCTGTAACACGTAGCCCGCTTTTAACCGTCTAACTGTTACAGATCGAGACAATAAGATAGTCAAATCCGAACTTTCCAAGCAGTTATAAAGCATGGTTTCTAGTTTTCGGTATCACGAACATACTTTCGGTATCATTTAATGATATTATGATATCGAAAGTATGTTCGTGATACCGAAAGGAGCCGCATGCGCCAGTTCGATTACACCACAGTCCCAGCGGAACTCGAAGCAACTCCAATCACCAACCTCCTCCTCTCGATACGCGAGCATAAAGGCCGTCAGCTTGCTCTGAGTCAAGTCAAACCCGAGCTTCTATCGTCCCTAATGGAGGAGGCTAAGATCCAAAGCACCCGGTCCTCCAACGGACTTGAAGGAATTGTTACCACCCAAAAAAGACTCAAAGCGATCATGGCGTATTCCGCCAAGCCAAGCTCCCGCGCAGAGGAAGAAATTGCTGGATACCGAGATGTGCTGTCGCTTATTCACGAGCAACACGATTCCATTCCCGTAACGCCATCGGTCATTCTGCAGTTGCATCGTGACCTCATGGCGCACACGGCAATCTCGTATGGAGGCCATTGGAAAGATAGCGATAACGAAATCGTCTCCATTGACGATCAAGGAAATCGATTTGTGCGCTTTAGGCCCCCTTCGGCCCTAGCAACCCCGGGACTTATTAAAGAAGCCTGCCAGTCCCTCAACGATGCTTTATCTCGCCAAGTTTGCGATCCCCTCCTTATATCGCTCCGCTTTATCTTCGATTTTGTTAGCATTCATCCCTTCAACGATGGCAATGGCAGGATGAGCCGGCTCCTTACAACGCTGCTGCTCGAAAAGACTGGATACGACGTTGCGCGTTACATCGGCATCGAACGACTTATTGAAGACAACAAAGCGCTTTACTACAACGCTCTCGCTGCAAGCTCCACTGGATGGAATGAAAATCAAAACACCGAAGTACCCTTTATCCGTTTCATGCTCGGAACAACCCTGGCCGCCTACCGACAGCTCGAGCAGCGTACCTTAATTGAATCAAGCACTCGTCCCATGTCGAAGCAAGCGCGCATCGCCGTTCTATTTCAACAGAGACCCGGCGTCATTAAGAAATCCGACATCCGATCCAACTGCCCCGATATCAGCGAGGTCACCGTTAAACGAACCCTCGGTCAGCTTGTTAGTTGCAGCGCAATCGAAAAAACAGGAGCGGGTCGTTCGACAGGCTACATACTCAAAGACGTCCATGCTCTAGAACTATTCTTGCAATCCACAATACCCGATAGCGAGGCCGCAATAACAAAAGAGGCTCCAAAGGATAAGCTCCTTGAACGTATAAACCACGCCGAGGATGAAAGCAAAGAGGGGCTCTATGAAGACTATGATTCATTCTCAAGGGACATAAAGACGAAATACGGAGTCTAGTCATATCTCAGAATAGCCTCATCCTTGTTGCTCAAAGTTATTTGCGCGTCATTGTAAAGCGGTACCCCCGCGCCGGCAGGGGGGCAGATGTATCGCCTGCCGATCCTGCTGGAGTCGGCAATCAGATAGCGCGTATCGACCTTGCTAAAGGTGAGCTGCTGGATGCGGCCCTCGTCCATGTTGGACGTGGACACGTCGCCGTCCAGAATACCGTTGGCGCCGATAAACGCCGCATCGATGCCCAGCGCGCGCAGGGTATCCTCGGCCGTGGGCCCCACAAAGGCGGCGGTGCGGCGGCGGTACATGCCGCCCACCAGGCACAGCTCGCAATCCTCGCGCGCCTCGAGCAGGCTAAAGGCCGAAAGCGAATTGGTCACATAGATGAAAGTCAGCTTGTCGGTGACTCGGAGAGCGCCAATGCGATCTCACGACGGTTGCGCGCATTGTCTCAATTAGATACTCAACGAAATACGGCCCCGCAGCTCAATAAGCTGCGGGGCCGTACCATACACCGACGAATCAACGACGAAGTGCATCCACTATTTGGCCAGCTCCTGAACGATCCAGTCAATTGCACCTTCGGGATCGTTGGTAAGGTCGATATACTCCTTGCCCCTTGTGGTGAGCAGTTTAATTCCAAGGCGATCGGTATCGGCCTTCATAGCGTCATAGTACATGCGTGCCTGGGGCGCCAGAACAATCACGTTGTACTGATCCATCGTCTCATAGTGGCTTCCGTACGCACCGGACTGAGAAACCAGATCGATACCCTTAGCAGCGGCACCTTCGCGAAGAGCATTTGCCAAGAGAGTCGAAGTGCCGGCACCCTGGCAAAGCACAAGCACGCGGATCTGCTCCGCCTTGTCCTTTACCGCCTCGAGAGCTTTTGCGACATTTTCCTGTGCGGCAATAGCATCTGCATCCGAGGTTCCTGCAGTCTCCTTTGCAGACTCTTCCAAACAAAGCTGATGGTCATACGCCTTGCAGAACGGATAGTAAATCACAAAGTCAACGACCAACAGCACTGCCATCAATACGAGAGAACGCAGATCGAGACCCGTGGTGAGGAACGCACCGATTGGGCCGGGAAGCGCCCACGGCATGGTATACATGGGGGCGTTCATTCCAATGACGTCAATGAAAAATTTACCGATAATGGCGTTGACCATAGGAGCCACTAGGAAGGGCACGAACATATAGGGATTGAGAACAATCGGCATACCGAAGATAACGGGCTCGTTAACTCCAAAAATCACCGGGATAATCGATGCCTTGCCCATGGCTTTAAGCTGCTTGGAGCGCATAAACATGATCAGGATAATAGGAACGATGAACGTGCAGCCAGAACCGCCCAGACCGCCGATGAAGCTTGTAAAGTCCTGCGTGAGAGCAATTGACGGATGTCCACCTGCTTGGAAAACCTCAAGATTGGTAACGGTATTGCCGTAGAGCGCAGCATTAATCGGACTCATGACAACCGAAGCACCGTGGATACCCATAAATTGGAAAAGTGCGACCGCGCCTTCGATAAGCGCCATGCCAGGATAGGTGTCGACCGCGGAGAACAGCGGCGAGATGAGAGCGGATACCAAATTGGCGAACGGCACAGCAAGCAGCTTGCGGCTCGCAAGATCGATAAAAGCGCACGCAAGGATCGAAAACCCAAATGCAAAGATATCGCGAAAACTCTGCGCAATAGAGCCAGGGACCTCTTTGGGAAGCTTGATCGTCACATTATGGCTAATGCACACCTTATAGATATTAACGGTCAAGAATGCGGCTACGAACGCAGCGAGAAAACCCTTAGTTCCCATATAGCCGGTTTCAAAAACAGATGTATCTGCTCCGCCAATCGAGACAACATCGTTCGTCACCGATAGCAAGAGCATGCCGCACATGGCACAAACCATGCACGAGGTGGGGTTGAGAGATTTACCCGAAGGCATGCGACGGTTCATCGACATGGCAAGTGAGCTCGCCGTGGTGCCGGCCACCATAATGCCAAGAAGTCCCATGGTATATGCATAGATTTTATTGAAGAAATCCAGCACCTCAGACGGAAGCGTGATGCCTACATAGGCAGGGAGCGTCGAAAGAAGAAGGAACAGGCTCGAGAACAGCACAATTGGCATATTCGAGAGAAAGCCATCCTTAATCGCCACCAGATAAATGTTCCTCGAGATTTTGTCGAAGAGAGGCTGGTGTTTTTCAAGGAATTTGACGATAGCGTCCATAACACATCCTTTCATGATTCCCGGGCACACAACGATTTATCCGGACTCAACCGTCGTCGTCCCCGTTTGTATCCACTTATGTAAGTGAATACGTTCTTGTGCGAAATGTAATATCATTTGCGCGATTTGTCATAACCAATTCTTTTTCCGCTTTTTCGATATGTCAAGAATTCAAATACTTATTCGGTGAACGGTAGTTGATTAATATAAGGTTTTCCCAGCTAAAGGCTATTTTTTCCGAGCAGTACAATAAGTTTGCAACCGTTCACCGATTGGATATAACATATTGAATATATTGTTGTAACAATATTAGAGACAATGTCACAAGCCTGTCGTTCTAGTCAAAGGAAGTAACAATGCCCAAACGATTACTGAACATGTCCGCATCCGATTTTGCCGCCACGTCACCCATGGATCTAAAACAGGCAATTCTGGCTTCCGAGGGACGTACCATCATGGCGGAAAACGTACCCTCTTCCCAATTTCTCGGCGGCGTTACTAATGCAGAAATCGAACGTGCCGCAGGTGCCGACCTGCTTCTGTTTAACGCGCTCGATGTGTTCGATCCAGTTATTGCCGGTATTCCAGATGATCTCAATGAAAACCCGGTCACTTGGGTGAAGCGAGCATGCGGAAGGCCCATTGGCGTCAATCTGGAGCCAGTTGATAACGAGGCAGAGATGTCTGAATCCCGAACGGAAATCCCCATGGGTCGTCGCGTCTCTCCCAAGACCTTAGAAAAGGCTAACGAACTCGGATTTGATTTTATCTGCCTGACGGGCAACCCTGGAACCGGCGTCTCCAACGATGCAATCGCCCATTCGATTAAACTCTCCAAAGAGCATTTCAATGGCCTGGTCATAGCCGGAAAAATGCATGGAGCGGGCGTTGCGGAACCTGTCATGACGCTCGAAATTGCGCGCAAGTTTGTTGACCTCGGCGTCGATATCCTTCTCGTGCCAGCCCCCTACACCGTCCCTTGCTTCCAAGAAGCAGACCTGCGCGCCATCGTAGACTTTGTACGATCCCACAACGTAGGCAAGTCAATTGAAGAGAAGGTTCTCGTCATGGCGGCGAACGGGACGAGTCAAGACTCCTGCGACAGCGAGACCATTAAGAAAATAGGCCTTGCAGCAAAAGCAGCCGGCGCTGACCTCCAACATATCGGGGACTCCATGAACGGTATTTGCCTGCCCCAGAATATCTTCACGCTCGGACAAGCCCTTCGTGGATACAGGCATCAGATCGTCATGCTGAGCCGCTCTGTGATACGTTAAGGTTACCTTGCCCACGTTACATCCCGACTGAGGCAACCATCAGGTATAACCAACATGCAAACTGAGGCTCTAATGCTCGATACACACGAAAAACGGCCACTCTATTTACAGCTCACCGACGCGCTGCTCAAGCAGATCGTCGATGAATATCAAGCAGACGATAAACTTCCAACAGAAATGGAACTCTGCGACGAATACGCCGTAAGCAGAACAACCGTCCGACTTGCCATGAGTGAGCTGGAGCGTCGTGGAAGTATCTATCGAATCCAAGGTAAGGGGTCGTTTGTTGCACCGAAACGCGTTAGCGAGCTCAATTCACTTTTAGACTTTGACTTTGCAAGCCATTGCGATGGCGTTGATCCAGATGCCATTACCAAACATTTCGGCGGCCTCACATCAGGTCGTCCAATTTCCGTAATGATGCTCCAACAATTTGGATGTCAAAGTCGCGACAAAATTCAGCGTCTTGAATTGACCTACGAACTTGAAGGCAGCTTCATAGGCGCTGATACGTTCTTCATTTCAAAGTCGCGCGTTCCGAATAACCAGTTAGATTTTCAGGCATTTAGCAGAATCATGGACGACTTGTCCAAGTCTATCCAATCTGTTAGGGAAAGCTATAGAGCACGTCAGCTTAGCGATTCCGAAGCCAGTAATTATGGTGTTGCAAAACTTCCGGTCATCGAACTGACTCATTATGCTTACGACTCCGGAGGCAAACTAATCTCAATTGTCTGCCGCACCGTCTTAACTGGGCGAATCCCTTATCAAAACTTTATTTTCAAGTCCTAATGTTCTTTTTCTTTTGTCTCGATCTGTAACACGTAGCCGAGTTTTTAAGTCCTAACCGTTACAGATCGAGACAAACAAGGTAGGCCCCGCCGAATTGTCTCAATCTGTAACATCTGGTTGGTGGTTTCACCCCTACCTGTTACAGGTTGAGACGATTTGATAGTGGAGTCCTTATTTGCGCGTCATATCGCGTAGCGCTGACGCGCTGGTTTCCACAATGACAGGAGGTAAAAGTCCTCCCGCATCACCCGTTGGCAATCCCGTAGCGATAACTAGCAAATAACCTGCGTGTGTTCCTCGATGGCGGCACGATCCTCGGCGGCGATGCCCGGCTCGCACACCACGGCGTCCAAATTGTCCAGGCGGCAGAAGGTGTAGAAGTCGCGCTTGCCGATCTTGCTGGAGTCGGCGATCAGATAGCGCGAGTCGGCCTTGCTAAAAGCGAGCTGCTGGATGCGGCCCTCTTCCATGTTAGACGTAGACACGTCGCCGTCCAGAATGCCGTTTGCGCCGATAAAGGCTGCGTCGATCCCCAGTGCGCGCAAGGTGTCCTCGGCCGTGGGGCCCACAAAGGCGGCAGTGCGGCGACGGTACATACCGCC
>CABUHP010000014.1 GCA_902491415.1 uncultured Collinsella sp. | reverse complement strand
AGAGGGAGTCGACCGTGGCGTCGCCCGTGCCGATGGCTTGGCCTGCCTCGTAGATGCCGTCACGGAGCTTGCGATAGTCAATGACCTTGCCGCCTTCGGGCGTCTGGATGGCGGCGTTCTCAATCTTGATGGTGCCGATTGTCTTGCCGTCAGCGCTCATGGCACGGGCAAAGATTGCCGCTGTATCTCCTTCGGCCGTTACCTTGCTGCGGATGATCGAGATGACTGCGGGTGTGACGCCCTCGCTGGTCTGGGCGATGATGCCGATGTTCTCGCCTTGGGGTTCGCGCCTCGTCTCGCCATCTTGGTTTTCGCTGTAGGGGATGGGGCCGTCGCCGTTCTCGACATAGCGGGCTATGGCCTTGACAACGGAGTCGCTGATGTAGATGTGGCCGCCCTTCTCGTTGGGTCGATCGTTTCTGGTGGAGAATGCAGCCGAAACCTCGCCTTCCGCAAACGCGTCCACGGTGGAGCCGTTCTTGACGACGATGTCGTCCTGGTAGGTGAAGAGGGCGTTGGCGCCACCGTATCTGCCTTTACTTGCACGGACCGTCACGTTTGCATGATCGAGGGTGATGCCCTTGTGGGCATAGACGCCATATTCAACACCGTTTACGTTGAGGGAGGCGTTTGTGGCTGCGAGGCTGCCCTTGGCCTCGACGGCAGCGTCTTTCTCGGAGCTTGCCTTGACCTGGCTGCCGTCCGAGATGTTGATATTACCGCCGCTCCAAAGGGCCTCACCATCGGCTGAGCTTGCCTCGACCGTCCCGCCACCCTTGATGGTGAGGTTCTTGTCGGCTCCAATACCCTTGTCCTTGGTAGCCCTGGCGGTGACGGCTCCGCTGTCGTCAATCGTGATATTGCCGTTTGCCCTGATGCCATCCGATGCACCCGTGGCGTTGACGTTGCCCGAACCTTTGATAGCGAGATCACCTCCGGCATTGATGGCATCAAACCCAGTGCTCGTGGCGTTGACGGATCCGGCTCCGTCGATGTTGATATTACCCGTGGAGAGGATAGCGTCCTCAGTAGATGTCACGCTGAGCGTGCCGCCCTCGTCGCCCTGAATATTAAGCTCGGCGTTCTCGTTCGCGCCATCCTTAACCTTGATGCCGCGGCCGTCGTCGTTAGTGACGGTGTTGTTGCCCTCGTAGCTTACGTTGAGCTTGCCCGCTGCCTCGATCGCGCCGCCGTCATAGCCGTTGAGCTTCATATCGTCGGCGCCGTCCCATGACCAGGTGCCGGCGGCGTCTCCCGTGGGGCCCGCGGCCGCTTCGTGGCGGACGCCGCCAACGTCCACCCACTCGGCTGCGAGCGAGATGCTCGGCATGAGCAGCGAGCTTACCGTAAGCGCGCATACGGCGCCTACAACGATGCGGCGCGTCACGCGGCGCCAGCTGCCGTGTGCGAGCAGCATGCGACGGCGCACGTCGGGCTCGACAAAATGGGCTCCAGGGGTTTTGTCATTGCGCTTGGGGGTCGTGAACAAGGCGGCCATGGTTACTCCCATCCTCATAGGGCCTATGCGATTACGCCCAGCATATCTGCAGGATGTAGCCGGCGGTAGTGCCGCTTGGAGGGCAAAATGTCCAAAACTTGGGAGGCAATACATCGCGCGTCCGTGCGGTGCCTGGCTTTAAAAGCAAAGCGCGGAGCCGCTCGATGCGACTCCGCGCTTTGGTGTTCTGCTTTGGCAGCTTTGCCGCTACGCTACGAAGAAGTAGACGAGGAAGGCGAGGGCTGCGATCCACATGAGCGGCTTGATCTTGGAGGCCTCGCCCTTAAAGAGCGCGACGATCACGTAGGCGATAAAGCCCAGGCCAATACCGGCAGAGATGGAGTAGGTGAAGGGCACGCCGGCGACAATCATGAACGCCGGGAAGCCCTGCGACACGTCGGACCAGTCGATCTCGGAGGCCTCGCTCATCATGAGGTAGCCTACGTAGACCAGAGCACCGCAGGTGGCGGCGCTGGAAACGATGGTGACGATGGGGGAGAAGAACGCGGCGAGAATGAACAGCACGCCGGTGGTGACGGAGGTGAGGCCCGTACGGCCACCGTCGGCAGCGCCTGAGGTGGACTCGACGAACGTGGTGATGGAGGAGACGCCCATAAAGCCACCGGCAGCAGCGGCCACGGAGTCGACGATCAGGATGGGGCGGATGTCCTCGACGTTGCCGTCCTCGGTTAGGAACTCGCCCTGCTTGGCGACGGCCATCGCAGTACCCATGGTGTCGAAGAAGTCACTCATGAGCAGCGAGAAGGCAACGACGAGCAGCATCGGGTCGGTCAGGACCTTTACGATGGCCATGTTGCCGTCGGCGGTGCTGGCAAACGGGGCGCCAAAGGTCGAGAAGTCGAGTGGTGCGATGAGGCCCTCGGGCGCATGGGTGACGCCCAACGGGATACCGGCGATAACGGCGACGATGATGCCGATGAGCAGCGAGCCCGGCACGTTGCGGGAGGCCAGGGCAACCGTCACGACGATGGAGATGATGCCGACGATAAAGGTGGGAGAAGTGATGTCGCCCAGGCCGACGAGCGTACCGGCACCAGCGGTGATGATGCCGGCGTCGCACAGGCCGATCATGGCGATAAACAGGCCCAGACCAACCGAGATGGCGTGGCGCAGGACCACGGGGATGGCGTCCATGATGGCCTCGCGCAGGCCGCACAGGACGAGCAGCAGGATGACGACACCCTCGAGGAAGATGACGCTCATGGCCACGTGCCAGTCACCGCCGCACATGGTGGTGGTGATGCCCGCGATCATGGCGTTGATGCCCAGGCCCGAAGCGCAGGCGAGCGGGCGGTTGGCGAAGATACCCATGCAGATGGTCATGATGCCGGCGCCCAGGCAGGTGGCGCAGGCGAGCGCTCCCGCATCGATGCCAGCGCCCGAGAGCACCGCGGGGTTGACGGCGATGATGTAGGCCATCGCCAGGAATGTTGTCAGTCCAGCGCGGAGTTCGGTCCCGATTGTGGACTTGCGCTCGCTGACGTGAAATAGTTCGTCCATGCATACCCTTTCCTTGTTCGGCCCCGAGTTTAGGCCGATTGACACGAACTCACCCACTATATCGCCTTTGTGAAGTTGGTGTTCCTCACATGTTGATGTTCGGCGGTTTGTAACGGACGGGCGGTATCTTTCGCATGAAATTGTGTAGGTACCGTATACTTAAGCGGTTACAACGACCCCTATGGAGGAACGTATGATTAAAGAGCTCTGCCGCGACGAGGCTATCCTGTCCCAGCGTTGCGAGGTCGCGACCGTCGAGGACGAGTCGGTCGCTCAGGACCTGATCGATACCATCAAGTCGCTCGACGATGCCGGCTGCCTTGCCGCTAACCAGATTGGCGTTACCAAGAAGGTTTGCGTCTACCTGGACGATGCCGGCGAGCCCCACGTGCTCTACAACCCCCGTCTGGTGTTTGGCCTGGGCGCCAGCAAGATGGAGGAGAGCTGCCTTACGCACGAGGAGGTCACCAAGTCCACGCGCTATATCAAGTGCAAGGTTGCCTTTGACCAGATCGTCGACGGCAAGATGAAGGAGTGCCGCCGCGACTATGCGGGCTTTGAGGCACAAATGATCCAGCATATGATCGATCACTGCCAAGGTAAACTTGTCTAGGGTGACTACGGCACCTCACTTCGTCTCTTTTGGTCCGGGCGTGACATTGTTGTCATGTCCGGGCTTTTGTGTTTAGCGCCTTTTTGTTTGGTGACAATAACCTTAGCAAGAACGTAAAGCTGGGAGGCGCTATGTGCACGAGCATTCGATTTACCGATAATTCTGGCCACATGTATCTGGGCCGCAACCTCGACTGGAGCTTTGACTACGGCCAACAGGTTCGCGTGATGCCGCGCGGGTTTCACATTCCGTATTCGTTTATCGACGACGCGACAGCGGCACACGCGGTGATCGGTATGTGCATCGATTACAAGAACTATCCCATGTTTTTCGATTGCGGTAACGATGCGGGCCTGGCTGTGGCGGGACTCAACTTTCCCGGCTATGCCGAGTATGCCGAGGGCCCGGTTGATGGAAAGACCAATATCGCGGCCTATGAGTTTCCCCTGTGGGTGGCAGCAACGTTCTCGACGGTCGATGAGGTCGAGGCCGCGCTGCGCGACACGGTGATTGTCGCCAAATCTGCCGGAGAGGGATTGGGCGTGTCGCTGCTCCATTGGATTATCGGCGACAGCCAGCGCAGCATCGTGGTCGAGATGATGGCTGACGGCCTGCATGTATACGACGATCCGGTCGACACCCTTGCCAACCAGCCGACCTTCCCGTGGCACATGGAAAACCTGCGCACCTATATCACAGCCACAAGCGATTTTCCGCAGACGGCGACATGGCGTGGCGCCGAGCTTAAGCCCTATGGAGCCGGTGCCGGCATGCGCGGCATTCCGGGCGATTGCTATTCGCCGAGCCGTTTTGTAAAGGCGGCGTACCTCAATGCCAATTATCCGCAAAAGGAGAGCGAGACCGAAAACGTCGTCCGCATGTTCCGTTCACTCGAGGGCGTGGTGATGATTGAGGGGGCGTCCAGGATGGGCGACGGCAAGTTCGAGAAGACTATCTACACCGGATGCTTTAGCGCGCGCACGGGCAATTATTACTACGCGATGTATGGGGATCCGTCGATTCGCTACGTGAGCCTGATGGATGCTGAGGGCGCGAGCCCCGATAGGCTCGTGGTTCCCGAGCCGCGTCGTTCGTAGCTCACTGGTCCGTTGCGACATAAAACGGCCTCGCACCTCTTATGAGATGCGAGGCCGTTGTCGTCAATGGCTGGTGGCGTGTTAGAAGTTGGCGTCGTTGAACTGGGTGCTCTCGAGTCCGTCGAGTTGCTGTTCGGGCGTATCGGCGACGCTCTCGAGCAGCTCGGTGGGATCGACGTTCATGTCCCTACCGGCCTCGTTGCCGTTGACCAAGTCGTCCGAGAAGATGTCGACCTCCATTTCCTCGGCCTCTTCGATCTGAACCTCGAGCGGCACCTGGGTGCGCACAAGTTTGACGGCCGGGCGCATGCGGGCAAAGAGCGGTACGTACTCAATGATGATGGCCGAGTTCTCGAGACCGTACCAGCGTGCCGGGCTTCCGCAGGCGCGGCGGACGGCGTACTTGATGGCCATCACGCGGTGGTCATTGCGGTTGATGTCCGTTTCGGGGGCAAGCATCTTGCGCAGCATGCAAAAGCGGAAGTCACCTACGTTGCCGCGCGTCTCGTAGATGGAGTAGGTGTGATGTTGCGGCGGCAGCTCGCCCGATGCCATCAAGTCGCCGACGATCTGACGCAGATAGGCGTTGACGCGCTGGTTGACCTTAAAGCCCAGGTCCAGGCGCACGCGGAACAAAAAGTCCGTGCCAAAGGTCTCGACGGAATACTCGTGCGTATAGGGTTCGTCGGTAACGTGCACGTTGATGAACCAATATGCCTTGGCGCGCTTGGGATGCTTGTCCAGGATGGAATAGAGCACGTCGCGGTCGAGTGTGAGCGGGTCGGGGCTGTTGGTGAGAAATACCAGATTGTCGGCGAGCACGGGATAGGTCTCGTCATTGCGCAGGCGATTGAGCTGGTCGATGTACTTGGAGACGGGCAGCAGAATCGTCTGCGTGCGCTCGATGGCGGTGCCGCGGCGCCACACATACATAAGGCCAAACAGCAGTGCGGCCAAGAAGATCATCACATAGCCGCCGTCAAAGAACATGGTGAGGCACGAGGCGAAAAAGCACAGCTCAATGGCGCCGAAGAGCAGGACGAAGACGCAGGCGCCCAGCTTGTGCTTGAGAATGCCGGCGATATAGCTCGTCAAAAGCGTGGTGGTCATAAGCATGGTCACGGTAATGGCGAGGCCGTAGGCACTCTCCATGCGCTCGGAGTTTTGGAACAGCAGCACGATGAAGATGCAGCCGACCCACATGATGTTATTGACGAGCGGAATGTAGAGCTGGCCCTTGGTGTCGCTGGGGTAGTGGATGCGCAGGTGCGGCATAAGGTTGAGGCGCGTTGCCTCGGATACAAGCGAGAACGAGCCGGTGATGAGCGCCTGTGAGGCGATGATGGCCGCCACGGCCGAAAGCACGATGGCAAAGGGGCGTAGGGGCTCGGGGAGCATCATATAGAACGGGTTGACGATATCCATCGCGAGCATCTGGGGGTTGGAGTTATTGGCGAGCAGCCAAGCTCCCTGACCCAGATAGTTGAGGATAAGGGCCGCCTTAACAAACGGCCAGGATGCATAGATGTTTGCCTTGCCCACGTGACCCATGTCCGAATAGAGCGCCTCGGCACCGGTTGTCGACAGAAAAACGAAGCCGAGCACCATGATGCCCGAGTGGTTGATGGGCGAGAACAGGAACATGATGCCGCGAATGGGGTTGAGCGCGCGCAAGATGGACAGGTTGCCGAGCATGTTGAACAGACCGGCGCCAGCCAAGAACAGGAACCATAGTGTCATGAGCGGGCCGAAGAGCTTGCCGATCGACGAGGTGCCGGCGCGCTGCATGGCAAACAGGCCGCAGATAATGATGATGGTGATGATGATGACGTTGGTCTGGCCGTCGCCCAGCAGCGCATGGCCCCATTCGATGGTGCGCAGACCCTCGATGGCTGTGGTGACCGTGACGGCGGGGGTGAGGATGCCGTCAGCGAGCAGTGCCGCACCGCCGATCATGGCGGGCAGAATCAGCCATGGTGCCACCTTGCGTACGAGGCTGAACAGGGCGAAGATGCCGCCTTCGTTGTGGTTGTCGGCCTTCATGGCGATTACCACGTACTTGACCGTGGTCACGAGCGTCATGGTCCAGATGACGAGCGAAAGAGCGCCCAGGATCATGTCCTCGCTGACGGTACCGATGCCGCCGTTGTTGGCGACGATTGATTTCATGGTGTACATGGGACTCGTGCCGATGTCGCCATAGACGACGCCGAGCGTTACGAGCAGCATGCCAGCGGAGAGGGGAATGGCTCCATGCCCGCCTTGACTACGCTGGTCTTGGGGGCTTACCTCCAATTTGTTGTGTGCCACGTGGACTCCCTTAGACATCCGGTTATCTGTCTGGGACAGATAACCTTTATGCCGTCTTTATACATACAAGAGCAGTTTGGCACATCGGGTGATTTTAGACAATAATCCTCAACTGGGGATTATTCATGTACGCAGGTAGCATTTCAAAGCAGGGGCATATCCACTGAATGGCTTGCTGCAATGTGATAACCGCGGACGCGCCCCTGCTTCAAAACTGAAGAGGGGCTTTTAAGCACGTGCTGTCTGGGCGATGCCGGCCTTGGCATTTGCGCGTTTGCCGGCGAGTTCGCAAAAAATCGCGCCGCCGATGATAAGTGCGGCTCCCATTAGGCGGATTGGTGTTATGGCTTCGCCTAAAAGGACGGCGGAGAATACAACGGCCGAAAGCGGCTCGAGGTAGCCGACAACCGCGACGGTCTGGACGGGCAGCTTGGCGACGGCACTAAAGTAGAGCAGGCAACCGATGCCAGTGTTGACGACGCCGAGCATGGCGACGGCGCGCCAATCAATACCGGCGGCGACGCCGGCGGACAGGAATAAGGGAGCGCCCTGCGTGATGAGCGTAAGGACCAGCGCGGTCACAAAGGCGGCGCTCACCTGGAGCGTGGAGTTCTCGAGGCCTTCGATGTGTGGCGCACCCTTGCTAGCGATGACCATCAGCGCATAGCAAAATGCCGAGGCGATGCCGCAGGCGATACCCGCAATGGGCATATTGCCGCCTAGACCTTGTGCTGCAATGAGAAAAGCACCGCAAGCAACGGCGATAAAGCCGGCGATTTTGCCACCGGTCAGCTTTTCGCCAAAAATGAGCGGGGAGAGGGCCATAACGATGATGGGGCCGCAGTAATACAGCAGCGAGGATACGCCGACGCCGATCGTCTGGTAGGCGCGGAACAGAAAAATCCAGCTGGCGCCCAGCGCGGCTCCCGAGAGGAGGAGGGCTGCGGCTTCGCGGGGGCGAGATGGCGCCTGCAACTTATGGCGTTGCGTAGTGACGAGGATGACAACGAGTGAGAGCGCACCCAAAAACGTGCGCAGGAGCACGATGTCGGAGCTCGGCAGCGCGATGGCGGCGGCGATGATGCCGTTGGAGCCAAACAATAGCAATGCTGCTAAGTACGTAAACAGTCCGTTGTTCATGCGCTGACATCCCCTCTATATCCGAGCATCTTCACTATGGGTGAACTGGCTTTAGAAGAAAAGCGAATATAATGCATGGCTGACATGACAAAAGCTCATGCAAGGGTGGAGGACTGCCGTGGAAACGAATATTCAAAAGATGCAGGTGCTGCTCGAGACAGTGCGCGCCGGAAGCTTTACGCGCGCCGCCGAGCGCCTGAGCTATTCGCAATCGGGCGTGAGCCGCATGGTGGCCGATCTTGAGGCCGATTGGGGCTTTAAGGTGCTCGACCGCAGTCGCGAGGGCGTGGCTCTTTCTGCTGACGGGCGGCAGGTCATGCCGGCTGTCGAGGCGCTCTGCGAGGAATTCGTTCGCTTGCAGCGACGCGTGGATGAGATGCGCGGGCTCATGCGCGGCAAAATCTGCATCGGTACGTTTTCGAGCGTGGCGACCCACGTGCTGCCGCCGGTGATTGCTCGTTTTCGTGCCGATTATCCAGACATTGATTACGAGTTGCTGATGGGTGACTATTCAGAGATTGAACAATGGGTGGCAGAGGGCCGCTGCGATCTGGGCTTTATCCCGCATGAGCCCCGAGAAAATGGCATGACGTCGCGGTCTTTGGTGCGCGACGAGTTGATGGCGGTAGTGCCGGCAGACTCTTTGCTTGCCACTGAAGAGGTCGTCTCTCTTGCCGATTTGGCCAACGAGCAGTTTATTCTGCTGGAACGCGGCACCGATGACGAGATTACGCCGCTGTTCCGTCGGGCGGGGCTGACCGTGCGCTCAAAGCTGTCGACCTGGGATGACTATGCGATTATGGCCATGGTCGAGGACGGCCTGGGCGTGAGCGTCCTTCCGGCGCTCATCTTGCGCCGCTGCCAGTTCAATGTCGCCATTCGTTCGCTCGAAGGACATCCCCATCGGCAGATCAACGCCATATATCGAACGGCCGATGTTTCACTTGCCGCCGCTCGATTCCTTGAATACCTCTAAATGAGCGCACGCCGTTGTCGCTTTGGGATAAATCTCGAGGTTTGGCTCATTTTATTTTTGAAATTGAACTTTCGGATAATGCGCCGCGCTATACTGCTGCCTAAATTGAACTCAGGTTCAATTCGTGTTCTGTAAATTGAACTTTGCCAGCAAGGAGGTTCTAGTGGCCCAAGAGACGTTTAGCGATCGCCTGCGACAGACTATGTCCGATCGCGACGTTCGCCAGTCGGACGTAATCCGCGCATCGGAGATGCTCGGCAAAAAACTCGGCAAGAGTCAGATGAGCCAATATGTGAGCGGCAAGACGATTCCGCGGCGCGATGTGGCAGAGCTGCTCGCCCGTATTTTGGAGGTCGATGTTACCTGGCTGCTCGCCGGTGACGCCGACCAAGGCGAGGAATCATCTTCCCGCAACGATTCCAAGCCCGAACCCCATCCCTCAGCTCAAATTGCAAGGAGCGCCACCATGCGTACTTTTTCTAAATCCACCAAGCTCGATAACGTCCTGTATGACGTGCGCGGTCCCGTCGTCGACGAGGCCGCCCGTATGGAGGACGAGGGCGAGCGCATCCTCAAGCTCAATATCGGCAACCCGGCGCCCTTCGGTTTCCGCACGCCCGATGAGGTCATCAAGGACATGCGCCAGCAGCTGCCCGACTGCGAAGGCTATTCCAACTCGCGTGGCCTGTTCTCCGCGCGCAAGGCGATCATGCAGTATTCGCAGATCAAGGGCCTGCCCAACGTTCAGATGGAGCATATCTACACGGGCAACGGCGTGTCCGAGCTCATTCAGCTTTCGATGAACGCGCTGCTCGACAATGGCGACGAGATTCTGATCCCCAGCCCCGACTATCCGCTCTGGACGGCGTGCGCAACCCTTGCCGGCGGTCATCCTGTGCACTATCTGTGCGATGAGCAGGCGGATTGGTATCCCGACCTGGAGGATATGGAGTCCAAGATCACGAGCGCGACCAAAGCCCTCGTCATCATCAACCCCAACAACCCCACGGGCTCGGTCTACCCGCGCGAGGTGCTCGAGGGCATCGTCGAGGTTGCACGCAGGCATCAGCTGATGATCTTTGCCGATGAGATCTACGACCGCCTGTGCATGGACGGTTACGAGCACGTCTCGATTGCCTCGCTCGCTCCTGATCTGCCCTGCGTCACCTTTAGCGGCCTTTCCAAGTCGCACATGATCGCGGGCTATCGTATTGGCTGGATGGTGCTTTCGGGCAACCAGCGCTGCATGAGCGACTTCATCATGGGCATTAACATGCTCTCCAACATGCGCCTGTGCTCCAACGTGCCGGCTCAGTCGATCGTTCAGACGGCACTCGGTGGTCATCAGTCCGTTAACGACTACATCCGTCCCGGCGGCCGCGTCTACGAGCAGCGCAACTTTGTGTATGAGGCGCTCAACAAGATTGACGGCATCTCGGTGGTTAAGCCGCGCGCGGCGTTCTACATCTTCCCCAAGATGGATGTGAAGAAGTTCAACATCACCGATGACGAGCAGTTCGCCCTTGACCTGCTGCACGAGAAGAAGATTCTGATCACGCGCGGCGGCGGCTTCAACTGGGCTGAGCCCGACCACTTCCGTATCGTGTACCTGCCACGCATGGAAGTACTCAAAGAGTCCCTCGAAGACCTCGCCGACTTCTTTGACCATTACCGCCAGAGCTAATTAGTTCCGCCGTTCTACCGAACGGCGGACCACTTGACGCTGCGCGAGCCGCATTCACGCCAATCTGACGTTCAATTTCGAGGGCGCGACCAGAAGGTCAGCGCCCTTTCGTTTCACGTCACCTTGGTGCAAATGCGGCTCGCTCGCTGTCGTATACTCAGCCTGCGTCGTTATCATGGTCCATTAGGGACGGAGGAAAACAGATCATTTTCCTTGACTCGCGGAACTATATAACGACGCCGTTGCAATGATCGATTTCGTGTTGGATGATCTCGGCGGTGTAGCCCGAGAAGTTCTTGATGCGGTGGACGAAGTTCTCGTCCAGATACTCAACCTTAATGCGGCGATAGCGGGTACAGGGACGCTCGCCGATCAGCGAGAGGCATCCTTCGCTCGTCTGATAAGCGTTGACCTGCTCAAGAATTTGCGGGTTGTACATGAGCAGCGACTTGCTGCCGTCTTTTACGCAGATGATGCGTTTGCGCACGCCGATCATGTTGGCGGCGAGGCCCACGCACTCGTGCTCATGCTCGTGAAGCGTATCCAGGAGGTCCTGCCCGGTCGCGGCGTCGTCGGGTCCCGCGTCTTCGGAAGGTAGGCGCAAAAAGAACTCGGATTTCATGATGGGCTTAATCATGGCGGGCTCCTTAAGGTGGATACGTTTGGTTCAGGCCATGATACCGCGACATGTCGCATTAATGTGTGCACATAGATTCTGCAGCTAGATTGGATGGCGACACCATAAACTAATGGACGTTTTGCCGAGAGGCATGAATGTATAAAGCGCAAAGAGTGCGCGACGGGCCCCGCGAATGGGGCGATGATGCCCGAGAGGGCCAAGAAGGAGTCTCATGTCTGAGAACGAAGAGATCATGAACGAGACCGAGAACGAGACCATGGCTGCCGAGGTTGAGGCAGTCGAGACCGTGGAGACCGAAGCTGCTGAGGTTGAGGCTGCTGACGAGGTTTCCGCCGAGGAGGAGGCCGAGGTTGTCGAGGCCGCCGCTGATTACGATGACGAAGAGCTGATGGACAAGATGCAGAAGGCCGCTCGCCTGCTGCGTAGCCGTCGCTTTGCTATTTCCAAGGAGGAGGAGGCCAAGGCCGAGCGCATGGCGAACATCGAGCGCGCCATTAAGCTCCTTGACCTCAAGCCCAAGATGGAGCAGAAGGAAATGTCCGACCTGCTGGGCATGCGCCTTCGTGAGCTCGATGGTCTGATGGCCGAGGCCGAGGCTGCCGATCTGGTCGGCCGCATCGACGACGCCGAGGGCGATATGCGCAAGATCGTTGTCTTCGCTGCCGAGGATGCCGCTGAGGGCCTGGTCGAGCTTGCCAACAAGAAGGAGAAGCTCCTGCCCGAGCTTTCTTACGAGGAGGCCACCGAGCTGATGGCCGCTCTCGATAAGGTCATCGCTCCGCTCGTCGCCATGGGCCTGGACGAGGACCGCGGTCCTCGCGGCGGCCGTGACGAGCGCGGTGGCCGTGGCGGCGACCGTGGCGGTCGCGGCGGCTTTGGCGATCGTGGTGGCCGTGGTGGCGACCGCGGCGGTCGCGGTGGCGATCGTGGCGGCCGTGGCGGCTTTGGTGACCGTGGCGGCGACCGTGGCGGTCGCGGCGGCTTTGGCGGCAACCGTGGTGGCTATGGCGATCGCGGTGGCAACCGTGGCGGCTTCGGCGGCAACCGCGGTAACGACCGCGGCGGTCGCGGTGGCGATCGTGGCGGCCGCAATGGCGGCGGCTTCCGCGGCAACCGCTTTTAGTTGGGTTACGCGGTTTTACCAAACCGCGTAACGGCTCGACGCTGCGCGCCCACCAGAGCGACAACTTGTCATTCAAAGAGGACGGCATGACCAGAAGGTCTATGCCGTCCTCTTTTCATGCCAATTTGTTGGCTCTGGTGGGCGCTCGCTGTCGGTGCCAAAACATCGGCATTGCCATGATCCAAGGTAGTCATTGAGGACGTTCTAAAATGACTACATAGCATGAGAGTGGATAATCTCCCGGTTTGAGCCTGCATTCGAGCTCAAAGTGGGAGATTATCCACTCTCATTTGTTGCGTGTCCGAAAATCCACGCTCGTTTCTACTCTGCCTACATTTGGAGGAAGAGCTCGTGGAGGCGGGTGTCTTCGTCGAGTTCGGGGTGGAAGGTTACGCCGAGCTGGTTGTCTTGGCGGGCGGCGACGATGCGGCCATCGACTTCGGCCAGGGCCTCGGCATCGCCGTGCACCTCAACGATGCGGGGCGCGCGGATAAACGTCAGCGGCACTTCACCGTCGATGCCGGCTACCTGCCCCTTGGTTCGAAAGCTGCCGAGCTGCCTGCCGTAGGCATTGCGCTCGACGAGCACATCCATGGTTGCCAGGCGCGGCGTCCCCTTATCGTCGTGGGCGGCAAGGTCGCGCGCCAGCAGAATCAAGCCGGCGCAGGTGCCCAGGACGGGCATGCCTTCAGCGATACGGGCACGAAGCTCCTCGAGCATGCCGAGCTCGGCAAGCAGCTTCCCTTGAACGGTGGACTCGCCGCCGGGAAGTACCAGACGGTCAAAGTCCTGCTTCAAATCAGCCGCCTGCCTCAGCTCAATACAGTGTGCGCCAAGCCCGGATAGTCTTGCCTCGTGCTCGGCAAAAGCGCCTTGGACCGCCAGCACGGCGACCGTTTGGTCTGCATAATCGCTCATGTGCGATCCTTTCTGCTGGACTAGCGCCCGCGCTCTTCCATGATAATCTCGGTCTCGTCGGCGTTGATGCCCACCATGGCCTCGCCCAGGTCCTCTGAAAGCTCGGCAATGAGCTTGGCATCGGTGAAGTTTGCCACGGCCTTGACGATGGCGGCTGCGCGCTTGGCGGGGTCGCCGCTCTTAAAGATGCCCGAGCCGACAAACACGCCTTCGGCGCCCAGCTGCATCATCAGCGCGGCGTCGGCGGGGGTCGCTACGCCGCCGGCGGCAAAGTTCACGACGGGAAGCTTACCCGTGGCATGGACCTCGCGCACCAGCTCGACCGGAACCTGCAGTTGCTTGGCTGCCTCAAAGAGCTCGTCGTTGCGCAGGGCAACAACGTCACGGATCTGCTTTTGGATCTTGCGCATGTGACGCACGGCCTGAACGACGTCGCCCGTACCCGGCTCACCCTTGGTGCGAATCATCGTGGCGCCTTCGGCAACACGGCGCAGCGCCTCGCCCAGATCACGGGCGCCGCAGACAAACGGCACGTCAAACTGGGTCTTGTCGATGTGATAGACGTCATCGGCAGGGGAGAGAACCTCGGACTCATCGATGTAGTCGATCTCGATGGCCTGCAGGACCTGCGCCTCGACGATGTGACCGATGCGGCACTTGGCCATGACGGGGATGGAGACGGCCTCCTGGATGCCCTTGATCATCTTGGGGTCGCTCATGCGCGAGACGCCGCCTGCGGCACGGATGTCGGCCGGGATGCGCTCGAGGGCCATGACGGCGCAGGCGCCTGCCTCCTCGGCGATGCGTGCCTGCTCGGGCGTGGTAACGTCCATGATGACGCCGCCCTTGAGCATCTGCGCGAGCTCGCGATTGAGTTTGACGCGGTCGGCCTTGCTGTTCTGTTCTGCCATGGTTGCTCCCTTGGTTGGCATGTGCATTGCTTGACGGAACATCCTATCGGGGAGCTGGGTATGACAAAATACTCAGTTTTCGAGATAATTACAAGGTCAGACTAATACCAGATTGAATGACTTAATAAGGTCAGGTGATAGGCTCATGCTTGACTACAATTTGGAAAAACGCGGCGAAGCATCGCTCTATGAGTATGTTTACCAGCAAATTCGAGATGATATCGTAGCTGGACGCATTGTGGCGGGGGAGCATTTGCCGTCTAAGCGCGCCTTTGCCAGTCATCTGGGAATCAGTGTTATTACCATCGAGAATGCATATAGCCAGTTACTCGCTGAGGGCTATATTTGCTCAATACCACGTCGTGGCTACTACGCTTGCGAGCTTCCGGATGCACCGGTTTTGGCTTCGGCTGCGGAGGGCATCGACCGAGATGCCGTCTCTGTGGGCCCCAGCGTGCATGATGTCAACGGACAGGTCGAGCGATTCGATGCGCTTTCTCCTTCTGCTTTGGAGGCGGCGCGGCTTTGGCAAAGCGCGCTACGGGCGACGCTGGCATCCGAAGACGAGCGCGAAATCTTTTCGCCCGCACCGGCGCAGGGCACTGCTCGGCTGCGACGCGCAATTGCTCACCATCTGCACGGGACAAGGGGTATGAATGTCGACCCCAACAACATCGTTATCGGTGCGGGCGCCCAGCTGCTCGATACCATGTTGGTTCAGTTGCTTGGCGCGGACAAGGTGTATGCGGTTGAGGATCCGGGCTATTTGCGTCTGACGCGTATCTATCAGGCTATGGGCTGCCAAGTTCGACATATCCCGTTGGATGATGAGGGCGTGGACTTGAGCCCTCTGCAGAAAAGCGGGGCCGATGTCCTTCACCTGATGCCATCCCATCAGTATCCGACCGGCCTTGTGACGAGCATTGCGCGTCGCTATGCGCTTCTGAGCTGGGCCGCCGAGCGACCAGGTTGGTATCTCATCGAAGATGACTTTGATTGTGAGTTTCGCCTTGCTGGCAAGCCGATTCCTGCGCTCGCATCGATCGATGCCGCCCAGTCGGTTATTTACACCAACACGTTTTCGAAGAGCCTGTCATCGGCGTTGCGTCTAGCGTACATGGTGTTGCCCGATGAGCTAATGGAGCGGTTTAGGCGCAACCTTGGTTTTTACGCCTCGTCGGTTAGCTCTGTTGACCAGGTCGCTTTGGCTCGTTTGCTGGAATCGGGTGATTACGAGCGACATGTGAACCGCGTGCGCGTGCGCGCTCGCGAGGCGCGCGATGGCCTGGCGGCGCTTGTGCGGAAGGCGTTTCCGGCAGGGGAAGTCTCGATCGAGCATGCAGACGCGGGCCTTTACTGTATCGTGGTTGCGGAGCGTGGAACGGACGGAAGCACTTTTGCACGGGCCCTCACGCGCTCGAGCATCCCTTTTATCGATATTGGTGACTGTTTTTGGTGTGCCGATGGCGCATCTGTCCCTGAAAACTCAACTCAAATTCTTGTTCAGTATGACGATCTGAGTCCAAAAGTGCTAACTAGCTTGGAATTGCAGCTAATGGGGGGGCACTCTGCAACCTAAGTGAGTAGACTTTTAGCACTTTGGCGACCAGGCAGTTTTGTAACAAGCTATCTACCTGCACTGATAATTGTCCTTGGGGGAAGCGGGCACTGCGGGGGCGCGTCAACAGCGC
>CABUHP010000013.1 GCA_902491415.1 uncultured Collinsella sp. | reverse complement strand
CCCGCCGCCACGTACACGCGCATGCTCGCGGCGACCTTGGAGGAGTCGAGCCCCGCGCCCATGGTGTCGACGAACTGCACCGTATAGGTGTCGTAGGCCGTGAGCCCCGCCGGGACCGTGGCAGAGAGGCGCCAGTACAGGTCGTCGGCGACCGTGGCGTCGGCGGCCTTCTGCCATGCGGCGGTGCTGTCCTCCAGCACGTGCTTGGCAACCTTGGGCGTCGCCGCCTTGGGCTTGACGGTGACGGCGCTGCCGCCCACAAGAGTCATGATCGGCGCGGTGCCGGCCTCACCCTGGGCGATGGCGTCGTCGTCGGCGACGATGAGCCAGTAGCCACAGGGCAGCTCGGCCGTCGTGCCCGCGTTAAGGGCCACGGACACGGCGCCAGAGCTCTGGAGGGAACGAGCGAGCTCTGCGCTCAGCGCGCTCGTAAGGTGGGAATCGTTGTTGAGCCACTCGGCAGCTTCCTGCGCGGTGGTCTGGGAATTGGGCATGCCGGCGCTGTGCAGCACGGGCAGCGCGGCGTCGCGCGCGGCGTCGCTTGCCCAGGCGAGGTCGGTGGCGATCTTGGCGTCGTTGTCGCCGTCGACGACGTTGGCGTCAAAGATCTGGTAGGCGTCGTAGCTGCTCGCCACGGTGCCGCTCACCGTGATGGAACCGGTCGAGGTCGGCGCGGCCTGCGCGGATGCGGGGAACACAACCGCGCAGGTGCCGATCAGGAGGGCAAGCAGCGCAAACAGGATCGGGAAGGAGCAAACTTTCTTATTCACGACGCTCACCTCCCTTCGCATTCGCCTTGCGACGAATGTGCATCCAGGCTGCAGCAGCGCAAAGCACCGCCGCGCCGGCAAGGTACGTCAGAGTGACGCCCGACATACCAGAAAGGGGCAAAGAGGTGGAGTAGGTGTTGGTGAAGGTGGAGGCGGGAATGGCGGTTGGGCCCGCGCCGGCGGATGGGACTTCGATGCCCCGCCCGTTCTCGCCCAGGGCGTTGCCCATGTCGTCCTTCATCTGGGTGACCGTGGTGGAGGTGATGAGGCCGGTGTACTTGCCGGCCCCATTCAGCTCAGCCTTCACCGTGACGGCAACCTGGTACTCGGCCTTGGAGTAGCGGAGCTTGTCGATGGCACCGGTGGTAGGCTCGACCTCCTTCACCGTGTAGGTGTAGGTCCTGGCGTAGTCACCCACCTCACCGGGGGCATCGGACAGGTGCGACTTGTTGAACGTCATGGCGCCAAAGGTCGCCGTGATGTTGTTGAGCTTGGCGGCGTCGGTCTCCCTTGCCTTTGGGGCAACAGAAATCTTGGGTGCTTCGGGCGCTTCGGGCATGGGGGCTTTGGCTGCATAGTCACCCGTAGCCACAATGCTGAACTCGAACGGCACATATTTGTCGTCAGCATCCTTCGGCCAATCCGTATTGCGAACGGATTTGGTCACCGGGATCTTCACGGACGTAGCACTGCACTTGTCGGAGATGTACGTAGTGCCACTATCGATGCTCGGCCGCTCGTTCTCTTTCCACGTAATGGAGCCGTTTGTGCTGTCCACCGTGAACTTGTAGGTGTTCTTGTTCAGTTCGTAGCCAAACGGAGCCTGGGTCTCAACAAGCGTGTACGTGCCCGGCAGCAGGCCCTCGAGCTTGAACTTGCCAGGCGCGGTGTCGGTGTCTACCCACGTGGTATCGCTCGAAGTCGACTGGTCGCTCACCTGATCTCTCACGGTCCAGGACTGGTTAACGGCCGCACCATCGGCGTCATTAGTCTTGGTGAGTTTCCACTCAGAACCAGCCAAAGGAGTGTGTTTTGTGTCGCCCTCCCCCACCTTGGTCCAAGACACCGTACCGGTGATGATCTTGGTGTTGGGAATGGCACCTGTGGGGTTATTCTCGAACGGAACATTTTTGCCGTTCTCATCCACGTAACCCTGAACGTAGTTCGGCTTCTCGCCAGTATTGTTCATAGTGGCATAGTAGATGGTGTCTGACTTCTGGTAGCCAGCCGGCGCCGTCTCCTCTTTGATGTAATACGTGAAGTAGTTGGTATCGTTGGAATTGCCGATGTTTGCCTTCTGGTTCAGATAGTTGAACTGAAGCTTGCCATCACCCGAAGCGTAATCATTTGCGCCACCGTCAGTCACCGTCACGATAGCGTCCTTGCCCGCGACAGCATTCTCGACAGAACCATAGATAGCCCACGAGGAACCAGGAAGCGACGTGTTGCCGTTCGCCGCATCGACCTTGCTCCACGCAACGGCGGAGCCGTCGGGCGTATACGACCCAGACCACGGGAAGTTGTGACGCTCCTGATCCATATCGATGACGGAAGCCGAGTTACCCTCACCAAATGCTGCGGCAACCTTCGGGCTGTTCATTGAGAAATCGACGCCCACATAAACGCGGCCGTTGGTAGTCACATGGTCGTCGAAACTTCCGTTGGGAACGAGAATCGATCCGATCATAGCCGCCGCAGGATCGTCGTCAGTCCACTTGGCACCGGTGGCTGTGCCGCCGTATCCCCAGTCCGCGCGGTTTTCTCCCGCGATGCCGCCTCGAATGGTAAGGCTTTGCGTATTGACAAAGTTCCACATGATGGACTGGGAAGCCGTCGCGTATGCCTCGCCCAGCTCCTTGCCGGAATATTGAGTTTCGTAACCACGCGAAATCTCGGTACCGTTCCACCAAAAGCGCCAGCCATTGTGAAACTCAATATTCGAAGATCCGGTAACGTTCACAACAACCGAGGCGCCCTTGGGAATGCCCTCGAATGCGAAATCAACGCCACGATAATACTCGTTGTTGTATGTATTGCTCAGCTGAGAAGCATCGATGGTGAACACCTGCTGCATAGAGGTGTTGTCGCCCTTAAACGTGATAAGACGCTCGCTATTCTTGAATTGCTTACCATTGAGCGACGTATCGGCGCAGTCCGAATATATGGTCTTATACGACTCATCAAACACCAGGCCATAATTACAATCCGTCTTGTCGTACTTGTTGATTACGTAGTTGTTGTGATTGCTCGCGAAACCAACCTCGAGCGTGCCGGTATTTGCAAACGAGTTGAGCTGTTTCGATAGCTTCGAGAGGTACCCATCTTCACCGTTGTAGCTCGAATAATCGTTATTGTTGACATTAGTCAAATCAACAGTTTGATTGAACAGGTTGCTTTCCTGAGAGTTCTCGCCCTCGTACCAATTACCCTGCGTTGTCACCACGGATTGGCGTTCATTGTTATCGCGCCAGTATGTGATGGGGCCTGCGATCTGCGCAGTGTAGGCAAAGCCGGAAGGAGTCGCGCCCTCAGAAGATTTCTGCCGTCCGACCCAAGCGCCTTTCTTCCAAGCGCCAACGGTAGTCGTCTCCGGCGAGTCGCCGCTATAACCAACGCTCATCTTGGTGATCGCACTTTTAATTCCGGCCACCGCAAGCGCGGTGCTGCCGGCGACAGGACGGAACTGGGAACCAAAACCAACGGTGCCAAAGCGGAAACCAGCACCAATTGATTGATAGGGCCAGCTCTCTTTGACTGGATTCATGGCAAGCTTGCCACGGACCAAGGTAAGGCCCTCCGCCTCAGCGGCATATGAGCCGGTGGGGGCGTTCTCCGCATCAAGATTACTAGTGTCGCTCGGCTTACCACCGATGTACATGTCGCGGCCGACGTAGGTGGCCACGCCGGGATCGGGGGTGGAGACATCGATATTCGTACCGATACCGATAGACGTGGGAACATAAATTCCCTTCTCCACGGTGGCCGTCGCTCTCGCTGAAGCCGCATTCGCACTCTGAGCCTGCTCAGCACTATTTGAAGAGCCAGCCTCGCCGCCATTGGTCTCGTCGCTATTCTGGTTTTCGGCATCCTCGCTGGTGTTATCTACAGCAGCGGACTCACTTGAGGAACCCCCCCCCATTACAGTTTCCTCGGTAGAAACTGTCTGGACGTCGTTGGCAATGGCCTGCGAGATTGGAGGCATGACGAGCGACAGTACCAGGCTCAACACGGAGGCTCCGCACAAAACGCCTGCCAGCACACGGCGCGTCGCTTTTTTACTCTGCTTAGTTTTTTCTGAATTCGCTTTCATCGATGTCTCCTCCCCAAGAGACCGCGATCTTGCTCTTTCACTATCAAACGTATCTGCGCAACCTGTAATTGCGCACACTTATAGTACATATTGTAACGATTGTTTGAACATCTAAGCAAAAATACCGATAGTTTTGTAGCGAATTCTCAATTCTCTTGACATTTGCTCGGATTTACCTTCGTTTATTCGCTCTGAAATATCTATTTCTACTGGTAATTAAGCTAGTTATCATTTTTTAATAGCATTTTATTTATTTGCACAACATTTTGCTCAAGAGCAAACATCCTGTGAACGGTCGAAAATCGACCGTGAGCGGTAGGTCATTAACCGGGAGGAATAGACTACCAAATTGATGGGAATATCTTTAGCTCATCGGTGGTTAGAAGCGTAATGTTCAGACAACGTTATTTGGATTTTCGCGCAGATTTTAGGCATCAATTCGCCCAAATCGCCTGAGACCACCGCAAAGGAGCCTGTCCCCTTTGCGGTGGTTCTCCCCCGGCGCTACAGCAGATGCTCCTCGATAAAGATCGCGATGCCGTCTTTGTCGTTGCTCGCGGTTACAAAGTCGGCGGCGGCACGGGTGGCGTCGCTGCCATTTGCCATGGCCACGCCCACGCCGGCGTCGGCCACCATGCAGGTGTCGTTGTCCGCATCGCCAAACACGCAGACGTTCTGGAGCTCCATGTCATTGAGCTCCGCCACGCGCACAAGGCCGCGCGTCTTGGACACGCGCGGATCCATGAACTCGTAGAGCCGCTGCGTGGTTTGCAGAGCCGCCGCCTTAACAGTGTTATCGGCAAACGTCGATGCCCGCTCAATCACCCGCGGCATCACCTCGGGCGCCATGGTAAACATCACCTTGGGCTGCGGCTCGCGCAAAAACTCGGCAAAATCGACCACCTGGTAGGGCACGCCGTCGACGCGCGACAGGTGCTCGACGCACGCGTTGCTCTCGGGCACGTAGAACACGCCGTCTCGGGGGCAGACGGGCGTTGCCGGAAGGTCCGCCATGTGCTCGCAGATGCGCGCGATGGTCCCGCCTGGCAGCGGGTAGCTCAGCTCGTTGATGCCGTGCGCACGGTCGATGACTTCGGCGCCACCGCAGCCCACCAGCACGTCTACCAGGCCTTCGATGCCCCAGAGCTCGTACATGGCCTCGGTCGCGTGGGCGTCGCGCCCGGTGCACAGGCCAAAGAGCACGCCGCGCTCGCGCAGGGCGCGGATTGCCGCCACGGTGCGCGGGGACACCGTGTGCTGGCTCGTGAGCAGCGTGCCGTCGATATCGCAGAACACGGCTTTGATGTGGCTGAAGGTGGTGTCCATGGGGGCCTTTCTGGGTTGTGCGGCGGTGTGGGGTGTATTCGTGAACGGCGTACATGGTATACCAAGGCACGGGCGCGGCCCGTCCAAGCAAAAACCACCACAAAGGTGCCTGCCCCCTTTGTGGTGGCCGAACCCGAAGGGTGGCCGGACCCGGGGCGCAAACCATCACAACATTCGACGTTTTTCGGCAAAATCGCGATTTTCGCTGAATGTTGTGATGGTTTTACTGCCTTGCGGCACGATCCAAATGCCGGCGTCCAAACAGCAGCAACGCCGCGGGAACCGCCGTCACGACCATGCCCGCCCCTACGAGCGTCTGCTGTACGCCAAATGTCGCCGCCAGCCATGGGGCAATTGTCAGCGGGGCCAAGCCGGCGAACATGTTGCCAAAACCCATGACCGAGTTCACGCGACCGAGCTGCTCGAGCGGGGCCGTCGTTTGCACGATCGTGTTGTGGAGCGGGTTGACGACGCCCCACGCCACGCCCAGGACGATCTGGCCGACGAGGGCCACGCCCACGTACGGCGTTCCCACGTAGAGCAGGCTTCCCAGACCCACGGACATAAGCGCCACAAGCAGCGTTTTTAGGTTGACCAGGTGCGGCGGCAAGCGGAGCGCGGCCACGGCGCCCAGCACCGCGCCCACACCGCTGGCCGACGAGAGCCAGCCCATCCATTCGACACCGACATGCAGAACATCGCGGTAGAAGAACGACTCCAGCGGGTCGAAGGCACCGTAGCCAAAGTTCGAAAGGAAAATAATGCAGAACAGCAGGGCGAGGACGCTGTTGGTAAAGACCGTCTTGATGCTGGTCGCGAAGGTTGCGCGGGAGGATGCGCTGGGGTTGGAGCTTTGTCCCGCACGCTCCCCTTCCTCTGCCGAATCGGCATCCGCATCTCCGGCGACATGGCTGGTCTGCGGTCTAAAGCCCCAACCGGCGACGAGCGCCAGTACGGTAAAGATCATCATGAGCACGAACACCGCGCGCGACGACGCAGCAGCCGCGACAAAGCCGCCCAGCGTGGGGCCAACGATGATACTCACGTTTGAAAACATGGCGATGGCGGAGTTGATGTCTTTGAGCTCGACGGGATCATCGGTGAGGTAGGCCGGATAGGATGTGGCAATAGGCTGGGCGAATCCCATCGTAAAGCCCAGAAACACCGCGCCGGCAAGGACTGTTCCGGTCGCGCTGCCAAAAACGAGGATCGCCGCGCCAGTTGCGAGAGCGCCGATGATGCTCAGCAAGAAATGGCGGCGCGGACCCCAGGCGTCGAGCGCCGCGCCACCCGCAAAGGATCCCATGATCACGAATACATTCATAAACAGGACGGCCAGCGATGTCGCGACGACCGAAGCGCCGTCCGCATAGGTGAGCGTCCCGATGACGCCGATAAAGTAGCTGGTCTGGAAGCCGGTGTAGATGAGAAAGCGCATCGCCACCAGGCGCTTGGCCTGCATGGACAGCGATGATTGAGGCTTTGAGAAAAGAGAGGCGAGCATGGAGACTCCTTGTTTCATACGAATACGGGCGGTGGGCATTCGCCACCGTCTGTCAAATCAATCTATTCGCAAGAAACACTAAGGACGCATCAAGCCCCTTCTCTCCGTTTTTCGCCCGTCATGAACTACTTGGTAGATTGTAAGGCATGCCCCACACATCTACCAAAGCAAAATCCACCACAAAGGTGCCTGTCCCCTTTGTGGTGGAAATGACGTTTGCCCAGATAAAACCTGCCAAAATAAACCTGTCCCTTTTTGGCATGTTATGGCAACGCAGCGAGCCGGTTCCAAGTGCCCCAGGTCGCCCCGAAAGAGGAGCGACGCGTACTTTGGTACGCGAGCGACGGCTTGAGGGGCGAGATGGGGTGCTTGGGGCCGGCGCAGCGTCAAGCCTGAAGATGGTCTTGGATGAGATCGCAGATGGCTCGGGCGTCGTTGATGTTGATGGCTCGGGTCGCAAAGCCGGCGTCGAAGGCCTGACGCGCCAGGGCCTCGTTGCAGGCAAGGGCCAGTGTGCGGCCGTCGACCAGGTCAAGCGAACTCTTGCCGCGCAGACGGTCGACACCGGAGCGCGCGACCACGATGTTGTCGAAGCCCTCGGTCTTGTAGCCCTCGATGATCACCACGTCGACATCGTTGTAGCGCGACAGCAGCTCACGCGCGGGCATCTCGTCCTCCTCGCGCGTGTCGGCGTACTCCGCCCAGCGCGTGGCGCAGATGAGCCCCACGTGTTTGGATCCGGCCTGGTGATGGCGCCACGTATCCTTAGCGGGTACATCGATATCAAAGCCGTGATGCCCATGATGCTTGAGCGAACCCACGCGCAGGCCGCGGCGGGTGAGCTCGGCAATGACCTTCTCGACGAGCGTGGTTTTGCCCGAGTTTTGGTAGCCGATAAACGCGATCGCGGGGACGGCCGGGGCCGGAGCTGCGGGCGCGATGGTGACGGGTGCGCTCGCGGGCGCGGCACCGTCAGCGGCCACTGCCTCAACAGCAGCGGCCTGGCGCTCTGCGCGATCCCACACACCCGAGCGGCCGCCCTCCTTGCGCAGCAGGCGCACGTCGACGATCTCCATACCGCGATCGACCGCCTTGCACATGTCATAGATCGTTAGGCACGTGGCACTCGCGCCGGTCAGGGCCTCCATCTCGATACCCGTCTTACCCGTCACGCCGGCCGTAACCAGTACGTGAAAGCCAACCTGCCCGTCCGCGCGCGCCGGCGCCCAGCCCTCGGGCACATCCTCGGCCGGCATCCCCGCCGGGGCGATGGGCGCAATGTCGCACTTGCTCTTGGTAATGAGCAACGGATGGCACATGGGGATGATATCGCTCGTGCGTTTGATGGCCATGATGCCCGCCACGCGCGCGCAGGCAAGCACGTCGCCCTTTTTGGCGCGGTCCTGCAGCACCATGGCCTGCGTCTCGGGATGCATGAGGATGGTGCCCTCGGCGATAGCGATGCGATGGGTCTCGGCCTTGTCGGACACGTCAACCATGCGCACCTCGCCCTTGGCGTCCACGTGCGTCAGCTCGTCGCGACGGGCGTCGCGGGCGGGCTCGATGGCAGCACTGGCAGACGGCTGCGCGCCTGCAACGGCATCGCTGGCCGCAGCCGTGGCTTTGTGGGCAGACATCGCGGCCCTGCGAGCGGCCTTGGTGGCATCGGCGTACCTGCTCTTGGCCATATGATCATCCTCCGATTTGAGACATAAATCGTTGCGTGCCCTCAATTATCGCGTGTTCCTGCGGTTTGTGGGCCACGGCATCGCGCCAAATCGAAAGTACCTGCATATCATCACCACGGCGCAGCGCCTCACGCACCGAATACTCGGCATCGCTGAACAGGCACGGACGCACGTTGCCATCGGCCGTCAGGCGCAGACGGTTGCAGTTCGCACAAAAATGGTTGGACATGGCGCTAATAAAGCCGACCGTTCCCGCCGCGCCCGGAAAGTGCCAATAGCGCGCAGGGCCCGCGCCGGCAGGAGCGTCGTTGATGTCGAGCGGTTCGAGCTCGCCCAGTCCCGCCGCGGCGGCCCCGGCATTGATGCGCGCCCGCAACTCGTCGCTCGGAACGGTATCGCTCGCGTCCCACAGCTCGGGATTAAGCGCGGGCGCATGCGGGTCCACAGCGCAATGCGAGCTCGTGTGCTCGTCGCCGATGGGCATGTATTCGATAAAGCGCAGGTGGATGGGGCGGTCGACGGTCAGCCGCGCGAGAGCCGCCACATCCTGGTTGAGCCGACGCACCACAACGCAGTTGACCTTAACAGGCTCAAAGCCCCAAGCCAGCGCTGCATCGATGCCGGCCATGGTCTGCTCGAGCCGACCCAGGCGCGTAATCTTTCCAAAGAGCGTAGGGTCGAGCGTGTCGAGCGAGATGTTGACGCGGTTAAGCCCGGCATCTTTGAGCTGCGGCGCCAGCTTGGGAAGCAGGGCGCCGTTGGTGGTGAGCGAGATGTCCTCGATCTGCGGAATCGCGCGGATGTCACGAATGAGCGGGATGATACGGCGGCTGACCAGCGGCTCGCCACCCGTCAGGCGCACGCGGCGAATGCCCTCCCCCGCCACCAGGTGCACAAAGCGGGCGATTTCCTCGGCACTGAGCAGCTCGTCGTGTGCACGGGGCGCCACGCCATCGGCCGGCATGCAGTAAATGCAGCGGAAATTGCACTTGTCGGTAACGGCAATGCGCAGGTAGTTGATGTCGCGGCCAAAGCCGTCTTGTTGCACGCGCCCGTCCACGCAGCCCTCCCCTCACGCTGGTCTTTATTCTTTAGGGAATATAGTACCCCACGGGAGAATCATGCCGACACCCGTACGACAGGACAGGTCGCTTCGAGCAAAACGGACTTTCCAAGCCCACCCTCAACACCCAAACCATCACAACATTCGACACTTTTCGCGATTTTGAGGAAAAGCATCGATTGTTGTGATGGTCCGTCCGCTCACAGCGCCCGGCAGAAGGGCCCAAACACCCCTAGAGACAACTATTCCAGTTACGAATCACGAATTCTCGCAGGTCGTTCTGCCGCTTTTGGAACGCTTCGCTTCGGTCGCACGTAAGACCCATAGCGAGCGCGACGGCGTTCATCGCCCGGTGCAATTGCAGCTGATGGGCAAACTGAGTCCCGGTGAGGACGATCATCCTAAAGCCCAGCGCGCTCAGCACGGTCATACGCTCCGCATCCGACGCGCTGCGCTGTTTATCAAGATGGTCTGAGCCGTTGTATTCAATCCCCGTACCGCTCGCGGGCGCATATACGTCGATTTCGAAATACCCGGCCTTTGCGAGATACTTGAACTCGTTGGGAACATCGACCCGATGGTTGAGCTCGATCTTGACGTATCCCAGCCCGCCCTGGGAACGTTTTGCTACGACCATGATTGCGGTGGCCGTCTCCATGGGCGATCGCGCGCCATCGTGCACGCGCTTGAGCACGGCGACCGCGCGTACAGCCCCCTGACGAGATCGGTTCTCATTGCAATAGGCAATCAAGTCGGCAACGGTATACCTCTGCCCCATCTCAATATAATCGCCTGTCGACAGATGATTCAAATGGTATCGGGCGCAGATTTCGTAGCCATATTCCAGCTGCTCGGGCTCGCTCATCCACGAACCCGCTTGGACAAAGCACATGGCCTCATCAACCACCAGAAGGCCCTCTGCCACCTCGATAAGATGGCCTGGAGGTACCGGCGTTCCAAACACGTGGCACCTAAATCCAGCCGGCGTCGAGCGCTCAAAATCGAAGTTAACGAGCGTGTCGATATGATCGAGCTCTTCTCGTGGAATACCAAGCGAAACCAGATAGTCGGTAACGATCCCAACTGCCGTTGAAGCCCTCAGCCCCTTGGCATCGAGTCCCAATTTGGGCAGGCTCGCGGTCGGCTCCGCCTCGCTAGCAAGCGAGTCCTCATCGTATAGGATACTTGCTCGCGAGAGCGGCTCGGACGGGCGCGCCACGTTGTGGTACAGCCAGGCAGTCTTATGGGACAGGACGATCGGCAGGTCCATGAGCCCTCCAATGGAGTCGGATAACCAACCTTATTCCCCTGCCCACAGGTCCGCACACCTTTGTGCGCAAGAAAGCGATTCCACCCGGTCGAGTGGCAGAAAAACCATCGCAACATTCGATGCTTTTCCCGATTTTGGCAAAAAACGTCGAATGTTGTGATGGTTTGAGGCGAGGTGAGGGGCGCTAAGCCTACACGGCGCGTGCCCGTATTCAAATGGAAATGAATACAGGCTCACTTTTTCGCCCCACTGTCGACACAAACCTTGACTCTACAATCGTTGTAGGGTTTTCACTACACTGGTACGTAAACGACCCAAGCCAGAAAGCCCCGCCCATGGAACACGACCTCACACGTGGCAATGTCCTCAAGACCATCGCGGTCTTCGCCCTGCCCTATATGCTCTCATACTTTTTGCAGATGCTCTACGGCATGGCCGACCTGTACATGATGGGGCAGTTTAGCGGCGCATCCGGCATCACCGCCGTGGGCAATGGCGCGCAGACGCTCTATATCATTACCGTGACGCTCGTGGGCCTGGCAATGGGAACGACGGTCATCGTCGGCCACGCCGTGGGCTCGCGTCGCTTCGACCGCGCCGAGACCGCCATCGGCAACACCATCACGCTCTTTATGGGTGTCTCGGTGGTGCTGGCCGCTGTCCTGCTCGCACTGTGCCCGCAAATCGTGGCACTCATTGGCACGCCTGCCGAGGCGGTCGAAGGCACCGCCGCCTACCTGCGTATCTGCTTTGTCGGCATTCCCTTTATCGCCGCATACAACATCCTCTCGGCCATCTTTCGCGGCCTGGGCGATTCGCGCTCGCCCATGTACGTGATCGGCGTGGCATGCATCATCAACATCGCGCTCGACTTTCTGTTTATCGGACACATGGGGCTCGGCCCCGTGGGCGCCGCGCTCGGCACGGTGACCGCGCAGACGGCCAGCGTTGCCCTCGCGCTCGTGTGGCTCAAGAGCCGTCGCACGAACATCCACGTTAAGCGCAGCGACCTGCGTCCCCGGCCCGAGATGCTCGGCAGCATTCTTAAGATCGGCGTGCCCGTGGCCGTGCAGGACGGCTGCATCCAGGTGGCGTTTATGTTCATCACCGTCATCGCCAACCATCGAGGACTCGTCGATGCCGCCGCCGTAGGCCTGGTCGAAAAGATGATTAGCTTCTTGTTCATTGTGCCGAGCTCCATGGGCGCCGCCGTCAGCGCACTCACGGCGCAAAATGCCGGCGCGGGCAAGGGCGACCGCGCGCGTCAGGTGCTCAAGGACGCCATGACCATCTCGGTAGTGTACGGCTGCCTAATCACAGTGCTGATGTGGCTATTGGCACCGGCGTTTATCGGCTTTTTTGCCAAGGAACCCGCAGTGGTCGCGGCCGGTACCGGCTATATGCACAGCTACATTTTCGACGCAATCTTTGCCGGCATCCACATTTGCTTTAGCGGCTTTTTCGCCGCGTATGGCAAGAGCTACATCGGCTTTGCGCACAACGTGCTGGCCGTGGCGCTCATTCGCGTGCCGGGCGCGTGGCTGCTGTCGAACGCCTATTCCGACACGCTGTTTCCCATGGGCATCGCTTCGCCGTGCGGATCGATTTTGTCGGCGGTCATTTGCGTTGTCGCGTTTACCGTGCTCAACCGGCGCGGGGCTTTTGACAAGTTGGTAGCGTAGCGGGGCAACGCGAGTCTGGCGCCCCTCCCCGACCCTATTGAAAGGAGCGGTCCTGTGACCGACACGCCAATTGAACATACTGAGGGCCTGCTCCGCATTGGCGAGGTGGCGCGCCTGTTTAACCTGAGCGTTGGGACGCTACGTCATTACGAGCAGATGGGCTTGCTGGACCCGGCGTACATCGATCCGGCAAGCGGGTACCGCTACTACGGATCGCGGCAGCTCTCCACCCTCAACACCATCAGCCACCTGCGTGTTCTCGACTTGCCGCTCGCGCAAATCCGTGAGTTTGTGACCACGCGCGATGTGAACCTTATGCAGCGGCAGCTAGCTCAGCAGCAGGAGCTCATCGAGCGCAAGCGCCGTGAACTTGAACGCGTGTCGCGCAAGATCGATAACCGGCTTGCGCTGCTGCATGATGCCCTGAACACCGAGCTCGATACCATCTGCACAATCGATGCGCCCGAGCTCCGCTGCGCTGTGCTGCGTGAACGCGTCAACCCTACCGACGCCTATGCGCTGGAGTGGCAGATTCGTCAGCTGCAGAAGGGCCAGCACGAGACCTTTGTTTTTCTGGGCAACTTAGGCGTCGGGATTAGCGCCGAGCGCCTGGCCGGCGGCGACTTTGACGGCTACGACGAAGTCTTTCTGCTGCTGGATGACACGGACGATTACCTACCTGGGCGATGTCGAAGTACGTCCCGCCGCGCGGTGTCTGACGGTCAGCTTCCGCGGCACGCACGGTCAGGCGGCCCCGCGCTATGAGCGCTTACTCGATTACATGCACGAGCGCGCCCTGCCCCCCGCCGGTCCCTCGCGCGAAATCGCCCTCATCGACGACATCATCAGCGACGACCCGGGAGCGTATGTGACGAGGATCGCGATACCGGTCCGCTAATCACTACCATTTATCGAGCAATTCCATCCATTTACCTTAATCCGAATTAGATTGTATTTTGTAGCAAATAAAATGACAGCATATTGCCCCCCATAGGCAGGAGACATTATGCCCAGAGTTCAATCACGTCGCTCGTTTCTTCTCGGCCTAGCCTCGATCATCGGCTTATCCGCGTCACGCCCAACAAGAGTATTCGCTGCCGACTCAAACTCATCCGTCGCTTTTACATCAGACCTAGCACAAGACTACGCGCTTTCCCTGTTGCCCATCGTCGACGGATCCGCGAACTTAGAGATCGAGCAAATCGTTCCCGTATACCAACAAATCGGCCTTATCTGTGGCTATGAAATCAGTGTCACAAGGGAAGGAAGCCCTTACGGTTATTTAATACTTGACGCATCATATCCTGGGCTTCTGAAGGAGATAACCCTCGGCGATACCATTCTTCCGATTTCAGCTTCTCTATCAAACGCCATTTCAACTTATTCCGGCCAACAGGCCACAAACCCAACCGTACTAATTTCGTACAACGATATTGAATATGGAACTTTGGTGCCAGGAACTAGAGACTGTGTAACCAACTATAACAATATATGGTCTGTCCCGATTGTCACCGAAAAGGGTATAGCACCTCAAAGCAATAACCCAACTTCATGGGATGCTGTCATTATCAATGAAGATGACTTGATGTTGCATTTCCAAATAGACGATTTAAACGGAATACCGTTCCGAGGAGTCTCGGAATCATTAGTTGAAGCCCGCACTAATAAGTATGCATGCGTCGTTTCTGCCTTGTACGCTGTATCAATGCATTACGGTCTCACCAGTTCAAACGCTAATCAATTTAATCCCGATTATTATAAAGAAATATGGAACGTCACTGGCACAACAACGTATAAGACCAATGATCAGGGCGTCGAGTACGGAAGCACGATCATCCCAGATGGAATTGTTCCGTTTAAAAGTCTTGCCGCTCAAAAGGGTAGAGCACTTAATACTCAATTTTTCGGTTATCAGCCTCAATTCGCTCAGTACAGAGCAACTATCGATCAAGGGAATATCGGCTTGTATCATATGTGGATCAACAGCCGAAACAGTGAAGGATCCGTCGAGCTATCAGGTCATACGGTCACGGTAACTGGCTATTTTACTGGGCATAATGGAAGCTCTGGCATCGAACTGCAGTGGCTCGAAGTATTCGACGGATGGAACACTTATCCCCGAGCGATTAACTATGCAACGCCCAATATGGTCAAATTGAACGGAACAGTCTTTTGGTAGACCGGATGGCACCATCAAAATGCTATGGCACCACGGCCTTTGCCCTGGTTACGATATTGGTGATTTTCGCTATGTTTGCATCCGTTTCTTCATGCACAGATAGAGCCCGCTATAGCGGAGGAGATGATTACCTTGTCTTTGGAGCCGGCAGCGTTCATTCTATTGAGGGAACGGAACTCGTAATCCAAACAGACAACAGTCCCCGCTACACCGACGCTGGAAAGCAAACCCGGATTACATTCCCCTCATCTGGCCGAATCAAAGACAAGCTTTCCCAAATCAAAGTTGGGACAAGAGTTTCCTACTCACGCTTTGAGTCGGTAGACGCATCTGGATCATACGAGGGAAACGATATCGAAATTGAACAGGCAAACACTATAAGGAGATGTTGAGGAACTGAGCCTCTGCGCAGTTCCTCAACAAATCATTATGCCTCCGGGACCCTACCCGTCGCCAAAATCTGTTCAAGTACCGCCTCATCCAGCACGGGTACGCCCAGCTGCTCGGCTTTGGTGAGCTTGGAGCCCGCTTTGGGACCGGCGACCAGATAGCTTGTCTTCTTTGACACGCTGCCCGAAACCTTGGCGCCGAGCACCTTGAGCGCCGCGCCCGCCTCGTCGCGCGTGCGGTTGACGAGCGTGCCGGTGAGCACGAAGGTCAGACCCGCGAGTGGCTGTGCGTCGGCGAGCTCGCCCGCCACGCCCGCGGCGGCTGCGGCCTGCGCGTGCGCAGCGCCCAAGTCGACCTCGAGCGAAAGGCCCGCCTGGCGCAGACGTTCCAGCACGGCAAGGTTCTCGGGCACGGCCAGGAACTGCTTGACGCTCGCCGCAATCTTGGGACCGATGCCCTCGCACTCGGCAATATCCTCTTCGCTCGCCAAGATGAGCTTGTCAATCGACAGGAATCGCTCGGCGATGACCTCGCCCACGCTCTTGCCCACGTGGCGGATGCCCAGGGCAAACAGCACGCGACCGAGCGGCTGGCTCTTGGACTTGTTGAGCTCGGCGATGATTTTCTCGGCCGTCTTGAGGCCCACCGGAATGGGGTCGCCCTTCTTGACACCCTTTTTGCTGTTGGAGCTAGCGTACACGCGGCCCGTGTCCAGGCCTGCGATGTCGTCGACCGTGAGCTGGTAGAAGTCCGCGACATCGTGGATTAGGCCGGCGGCGATCATCTTGTCGACGATTTCGTCGCCTAGGCCGTCGACATCCATGCAGCCGCGGCTCACCCAGTGGAGCAGGCGCTCCTTGAGCTGTGCGGGGCAGTCGATGGACACGCAGCGGTAGGCCACCTCGCCATCCTCGTGGACCACGGGGCTGCCGCACACGGGGCAGACCTCGGGCATGTGCCAGTCGACCGAATCGGCCGGGCGCTTGTCGAGGACCGGGCCCACGACCTCCGGGATTACGTCGCCTGCCTTGTGCACGATGATGGTATCGCCCTCGCGCACGTTTTTGCGACGGATCTCGTCG
>CABUHP010000012.1 GCA_902491415.1 uncultured Collinsella sp. | reverse complement strand
AGATGGGTCAGGTGACCGTTGCAGGCCCAGACCAGGCCACAGCCGGCCTCGTCAAGAATGGCCTGGACCTCGTCGTCGGGCACATCACCGCGCATGCCGACGGTGACCTCGCGGTACTTGTAGCCAGTCGACATGTCGTTGTGGTACTCGATCTTATGCGGCCAGCGAGCGAGAATCTTCTCGCACACGCCGGTCTGCTCGATCACCTGATGCGGCGTGAGGCCGCAGGCGGGGTCGTAGGGCATATCGCCGGTCAGGTACTCCCAATCGTTGGCCTTGAGGTCGTACATGACCAGACCACCCATCTCGCCGATGTAGGAGTTGAGGCCGAGCACGCGCGCATCCTCGTGGATCATGGTGCGGTTGCGGCCCGAGGTGGGAACCACTTGGATGCCGGCGCGGGCAAGTGCCACGACAGCCTCGACGAGCTTGGTCGAGGGGTTGCCGTCGTTGTCGCGCAGCACGCACGAGCCGGGTGCGAGCATGGTGGCGTCCAGGTCGGTAAAGACGTACTTAACCTTGGCAAGACGCTCGCGCATCTCGCCCGAAAGCTCAGCGACGGTCGGCAGGGTATTGTGGGACATGGTCACTCCATTACGTAGAAGGGGCTTCTGGTCTTAGGCGTCGTACGCCGCAAGGGTGCGCTTGAGAATCGAACCATCGCGCCCACAAGGCTCGGGTCCGTTCTTGCGCAGCATACGCTCTTCCTCGCCCTTACCGGTCACGATGACCACGGCAGGACGGACGGTCTCACGCACGGCAGTCTCGATAGCGGCAACGCGATCAGTCACGATTTGCCAGTTATCATTTCCCTGCGCCTGAACGTTGCGCGCGATCTCGGCGCAAATATCCTCGACATCCTCGGGGCCGGGGTCATCCTCGGTAATCACGATTCGGTCGGCATACTTGCCAGCGGCGATGCCCATCGTGGTGCGTCGATCGACACCCTTACCACCCGTAGCGCCAAATACAACCGCCAGCTCGCGCTCGGGATAGTTCTCGCGCAAGTCGCGCAGGAGTGTCTCGAGGCTCATGCCGTTATGTGCAAAATCGACGATACCCAAGATTTTGCCCGATACGGACGGATAGAGCTCCATACGGCCGGGAACGAAGACGCCCTCAAAGCCGTGGACGATACCCTCTTCGGAAATGCCCAGGGCCTCGGCGCAGGCAATAGCGGCAAGCGCGTTGGACACATTGAACTTAACCGGCGTGGGAATCACAATGTCGCGCGTAAAGCGGGGCGTGCGCACCGTTGCCACCACGCCGCAGTCACCATTGCGAATCGCCAGCGCAAGCACGTCGGCACGCTCGTCGGTCAGGGAGAACGTCACCGTACGTTCGCAACGAGATGCCGCCTCGAGCACACGATCGACCTTATCCATATCGAGATTGACCACGGCAAAACGGCTCTGCGAGAAAATTTTGAGCTTGCTGGCAAAGTAATCCTCGAGCGTCGGATGCTCAATCGGCGAAATGTGATCCTCGCCGATATTGGTAAAGGCGCCGACTTCAAAGGCGATCTTGCCCGTGCGCTCGTATTTGAGGCCCTGGCTCGATGCCTCCATAACCAGCCACGGGGCACCCGCCTCCGCAGCATGTGCGATGCGAGACTGCAGCAGAAAGGATTCGGGAGTCGTCAGCTTGGAAGGACCCGTCTCGATGCCGTCGTCGAACTCAATGCCCGTATTAAGAGCGGGTCGATGACAGCCCGTAAGCTTGGCCTCGTTGGCGAGAATGCCGCGCAGATAAAAGCTACAGGTCGACTTGCCCTTGGTACCTGTAAAGGCGCAGACCTTCACCCTACCCGACGGGTGCCCATAAAAGGCATCTGCCACCACGGCGAGCGTGCGACGAATATCACTCACAATCACCGCGGGAAGATCAACATCGTAATCGACCTCGGAAACGTAGGCCACGGCGCCATCGGCGATTGCCGAAAGCAGGTACTCGCGCTTAAACGCGCGGCCCTTGCAGACAAACAACGTGCCCGGACGCACCTGGCGCGAGTCGTCAGTCGCAAACTCAATGCGCTGGTCGCACGAAGCGCTCGGTCTGGAAACAACAAGGTCATCTTCCTCGAGCAACTCTATATAGCGCATCAGAGTTAGCTTCTCTTGTGTCGGACTCGACATACAAAGACCTCTCTCGCTAAATTCAGCCTTAAAGGGCAAAAGACGTCCCGCGGCAGAAACGATGAAACATTCTGTATTATCAACCATCCTAATATGCCACCTGACCTTGCGCGCACTGCAGCCTTCTAAAAAATTGCATGGACTGTGCTGTGGGCCAATAAATGACAACAGTGTCCACCCCGTGTAAAAACAAGGAAATCTGGGTGCTATTCTTTATCCAAATGTCTTGATGTGCCTCATTGACCCGCAATGCCGACCCATCATGCCAAAGCAAAGGATTCCAGATGAAACGACACTTCGAACGTCGCCACCACTCGACACGTGTCCAGTTGACCCGGCACATCGTCTGCGCCTTCGCGACGGTCATTGTGGCCCTTGCCACCATCATCGGCGCGAGCGGCTGTTCGTCCTCCCAGAACGCCTCGAGCACCTACACACTCGTCGAGAATGGCAAGCTCACCGTCGCAAGTGACTTGGCCACGCCCCCGTTTGAATACGTCAACGATTCCGGCGAAGACCAGGGCTTTACCTATGAACTCATGGGCATGATCGCAGACGAACTCGGTCTGGAGCTCAACTACTTGCCGGCGCAAAAGTTCGACGGCATTATCCCCATGGTCAAGCAGGGCGTAAAGACCGATGTCGGCGCATGTAACATCACGATTACCGACGAGCGCAAGGAAGAGGTCGACTTCACCGATCCCTATATCGACTCCAACCAGGGCGTCGCAGTTGCAAAGAACACTGGATACGACACGGTCGATAGCCTCAACGCACCGGGCGTCAAAATTGCCGTGCAGTCGGGTACCACGTCCGAGGAGTGGGCAATCGAAAACCTGCCGCAGGCAACCACCGTCAACTTTGACGACTGGACGGCAGCCTTCACCGCCGTCATGAGTGGTCAGTGCCAGGCGGTCGTATGCGATCTGCCCGTTGAGCAGTGGATGGTTTCGAACTCCTTTACCGGTATGGAGATCATCAAAGAGGTTCCGACGGGCGAGCAGTTTGGCATTGCCGTCTCTAAAGACAACCCCGAGCTGACACAGGCCATCAACGATGCCCTCGCCAAGATCAAGAGCTCCGGCGCCTATGACAAACTGTACGAGAAGTGGTTTGGCATGGCACCCACGAGCGGGTCCGATAACGAGGATGCCTCGAGCTCAGACGACGCGACGGGCACTTCACTCGCCGTCACCTCGGCGACCGCCAAGTCAAACGAAGACGGCGGCAACGGCGTGCTCGGCGGCATCGCAACCCGCCTGACCTGGGAAGCGACAACGGGTAGCGACGAGGGCGACGTTTCGCAAATTGAGCTTGAGCTGCCCGAGGGCGGGTCATTTGAAAGCACCGATGTTAAGGTCACGCTGCTCGACGGGCTGAACCAGACGGGTGTCAAGGCATCGTGCTCGCTGGACGGCTCAAAGCTCGTCATCAAGTTCGCCGATCCCGTCGCCGCCGGCTCACAGATTCGCGTTGTCGTCCCCGACGTCGTATTCCCGAGCAACGCGGGTGCCTATGCCGTCACCGGCAGCTATGTCGCCGTCGGCGACAAGCGAGATCTTCCCGAGAGCCCCACCATCAGCGTCTCGGAGAGCACCATGGTGCAAGAAATCGTCGCCTGGCTCGATGCCCAGCCTTGGGTTGCCGCGTGGAACCCCAACCCGTTTTTGGGCATGTTCTGCAAGCCGCAGATTATCGTCACCTCAGTCGCCTCGCTCTTTAAGGGCTGGGGCATAGCACTTGCCGTGACCGCTATCGGTTTTCCGCTCGCCATCCCCATCGGCTTGCTGTTTGCCTTTATGAAAATCAGTCATAGTCGTATGCTGCGCGGCATCGCCGTAACATACATCAACGTCCTGCGCGGAACCCCGCTCTTCCTGCAGATCTACATTGCGTTCTTTGGGTTCCCCATGATCGGTCTCAACGTGCCCAATCTGCCGCTCGGCGTTGGCGTGCTAGCCATCAACTGCTCGGCCTATCTTGCCGAGATTTTCCGTGCCGGCATCGAGAGCGTACCGCCTGGTCAATCGGAAGCTGCCTACTCGCTTGGCATGACTTGGTCCCAAGTTATGTCGCGCATCGTGATCCCGCAAGCCGTACGTTGCGCTATACCGACTATGACCAGCGAGTTCGTTATGCTGTACAAGGACACGTCGCTGCTTTCGAGCGTTGGCGTCATGGAGCTCATGCTGTTCTCCAAAAACCTCACGGCCACCACGGGCAACATTACGCCCTACATTTGCGCCGCACTTTACTATCTGGTCGTGACGATTCCGCTCATCCACATCGTCACCAAGGTGGAGCACCGCCTTGCCAAGCGCAGCAAGCGCTAACCGCTCGTACATAGCGTTCGCAACCACGGCCCGCCGCTTCGTCTGAAGATCGGGCCGTGGTTTTTTCGGTTCGCTCGGTGCTTATGCCCTATCACGAAACAAAAGATTGGCATGATAGTAAAGATTATTTGACATCAGCTGCCACAATCCTTGCGGCAGTACACCTGAGCCGTCAGCAGAAAGGATCTTGCATGTGCGGTTTTGTCGGTTTTACCGGTACAGATGAACAGAGTGAGCTGGTTCTCACGGCTATGATGAATCGCATCATCCACCGTGGTCCCGATATGGGCGGCCAGCATATCGTCGACAACGTTGCCCTTGGCTTCCGTCGTCTTTCGATTCTCGATCTTTCCGAAGCTGGAGCTCAGCCCATGTCGAGCGACGACGGCAAGGTCACGATTGTCTTCAACGGAGAGATCTACAACTTCCAGGAGCTTCGCGCCGAGCTGGAGGCAGCCGGCTACGCCTTCCACTGCAACGCCGATACCGAGGTCCTGGTACACGGCTACGAGGAGTGGGGCGAGGACCTGGTCAACCGCCTGCGCGGCATGTACGCGTTCGTGATTCACGACCAGAACAAGAACAAGCTCTTTGGCGCTCGTGACATCTTTGGTATCAAGCCGTTCTATTACTACCAGGCATCCGATGGCTCGCTGCTGTTTGGCTCCGAGATCAAGAGTTTCCTGGACCATCCCAAGTTTGAGAAGGCTGTCAACCACGACGCGCTGCGCCCCTACCTGACGCTGCAATTCCCCGCCACGGAGGAGACCTTCTTTAAGGGCGTGTTCAAGCTTGCCCCGGCGCATTGCTTTACGTATGACCTGACGACCAACACCATGGACATCAAGCGTTACTGGAGCTGTGACTTCACCGACGACAACTCCAAGACCTTCGAGGAGTACGTGGACGAGTGCGACAAGGTCGTGCACGAAAGCGTCGCTGCGCACCGAATCGCCGATGTTAAGGTGGGCTCGTTTCTTTCTGGCGGCGTGGACTCCAGCTACATTGCCGCCTGCCTTATGCCCGACACCACGTATTCTGTCGGCTTCGATTACAAGAACTTCAACGAGACCAACTACGCTGCCGAGCTTTCCGACAAGCTGGGCATCAAGAACGTGCGCAAGATGATTACCGCCGACGAGTTCTTCGATGCACTGCCCGATATCCAGTATCACATGGACGAGCCGCAATCGAACCTGTCCAGCGTGCCGCTGTACTATCTGGCGCAGATGGCTTCCGAGGAGGTCACCGTCGTCCTTTCGGGCGAGGGTGCCGACGAGCTGTTTGCCGGCTACGAGTGGTACGAGGACACCCCCGAGATGCGCTCTTTTAAGAAGCGCGTGCCGCTCGGCGTACGTCGCGCCCTGGGCTCGCTCGTTCAGCATCTCCCCTACTTTAAGGGCCACAACTTCCTGACGAAATGCGCCGAGGTTCCCGAGCGCTGGTATGTGGGTCAGGCAAAGGTGTTCGACCCCTCCGAGGTCGACGAGGTGCTCAAGCCCGCTTATGACACCGGCAAGAACGCCGCCGAGATGTGCGCCGAGTACTACAAGCAGGTTCCCGATTGCTGCGAGCTTTCCAAGAAACAGTATTTGGATATGAACATGTGGCTGCCGGGCGACATTCTGCTCAAGGCCGACAAGATGTGCATGGCGCATTCTCTGGAGCTCCGCGTCCCGTTCCTGGACAAGAAGGTCATGGAGTTTGCCGAGCACATTCCCGCCAACTACCGTGTTAACGAAGAAGGCTGCAAGCTCGTTCTGCGTCACGCTGCCAACCGCACGCTGCCCGACGAGTGGGCAACGCGCAAGAAGGTGGGCTTCCCCGTACCGGTCAAGTTCTGGCTGCGCGAGCAAAAGTACTACGACTACGTAAAGGAATACTTCACCGCACCGTGGGCTGCCGATTTCTTTGACACCGATGCGCTCATGAAACTGCTTGACGATCACTTTGAGGGTCGCGCGCTCAACCAGCGCAAGATCTACACCACGCTGACGTTCCTCATCTGGTACAAGCGCTTCTTTATCGACGAGGACACGGACGCCGAAGTCGCCGCGTAAGTTTCGTTATGAATTAGCAGTGAACAGCACGGGGTTTCCGCTATACTCAATCCCTGCGGGCGATTGGCGCAACGGTTAGCGCAGGTGCTTTACACGCACAAGGCTGGGGGTTCGAATCCCTCATCGCCCACCACTTGATTGAAAAGGCTCCCAGCGATGGGGGCCTTTCCTTTTTGGGCCCCGTGCAGAGGGATTCGAACCCGCAAGGGTGCGGAGCTGAGGAAACGCGTAAGCGTTTTCCAGCGCAGCACGCGAGGAGCGAAGCGCGCTGTGTTAGGCCAAAACGTCCGACAAAATCTCGATCAGGCTGTCCACGTCGGCTTCCTCGCAGACAAGCGGCGGCAGGAAACGCAGCGTGTGGGCACCAGTAGCGTTAATCACGGCGCCGGCGGCCAGCGCGCGGGCAACAATATCATGCGCATCGCCCGCAGCGTCATCCAGATCGCAGCCGAGCATTAAGCCGCGACCGCGTACCTCGGTAACGTGCGGAAGCTTGGCCAGCGCCTGCTCCATATAAGCACCCACCTTGGCGGCATGCTCAGCGTAGTCGCCGCGCACGAGCGCGGAGAGCGTCGCAGCGCACGCCGCGACAGCCAAGCAGCTACCGCCAAAGGTCGAGCCGTGGTCACCCGGCTTAAACACGTCGGCAATCTCTTTCTTTGCCACCACGGCACCCATGGGCACGCCATCGGCAATGCCCTTGGCAAGGCTCATAATGTCGGGCTCCACGCCATAGGTCTGGAATGCAAACGGCTTGCCGGAGCGGAAGATGCCGCACTGGACCTCGTCGGCGATAAGAACGGCACCCACCTCGTGTGCCAAGTCGCGCGCTGCCGCCATAAACTCCTCGGTCATGGGGTGCACACCGCTCTCGCCCTGAATCGGCTCGAGCATGACGGCGCAAATCTCGCTTCCCAGCTGCTTAAAGATTGCACGCAGCTCATCGACATCGTTGGGTGTGCAGGCCACAAAGCCGCCCGGCAGCGGGCGGAAGCTATCCTGCAGCCAATCCTGCATGGTGGCGGCAATGGTCTCGAGCGTACGGCCGTGGAAGCCGCCGCGCATGCATACGATGGTGTTGCCGCCGTTACCAGCACGCTTGGCGTACAGACGCGCGAGCTTCATCGAGCCCTCGTTGGCTTCAGCACCAGAATTGGCAAAGAACGTCTCCCACACCTGCTCGCCCGCCGTCGGAGCGCCGAGCGCAGCGGCCGTGGTCTCATCGTCGGCAGCAATCGCGTCGGCAAGCACGCGCGCACCGTCCGCATCATCGTTAGCGAGCTTGGACAGCAGCGCCGCGACCTGTCCACGCTGCTCGATGTAGAAGTAATTGGAGACATGCATGAGCTTTTTGGTCTGCGCCTCGAGCGCCGAGAGCACTGCAACGTTGCCGTGGCCAAGGCTGCACACACCGATACCAGCGAGAAAGTCAAGATACTCACGACCATCGTCACCGGTGAGCTTCATGCCGTGGCCTTCGACAAACTCTACCGGCGAGCGGCCAAAGGTATGCATAACGTAGTGGGATTCGAGCGATTGTTGAGCAGCAAGTGACATGGGGTGCCTTTCGTCGAGCGCCGGGCGGCGCGGGCTATGGGTGTTAGGATGCGGCGCCAGGACCTTAAACCGTCTGGAGCTTCTCGACCTCGTCGAGGTTCTCGGCCAGGCGTGCCGCAAAGGTCGAAAGCGGGTGCGGGTGCGTATCGAACTCGTAAGCCGTCTCGGTGGAATGGATCACGGTGCCGACGCCGGCATCGGTCAGCAGCTCCAGCAGCAGCGAGTGCGGCGTCGTGCCATTGATGATGTGGGCTCGGAACACGCCAGCGGTAAGCGCATCGACGGCGGCGCGCAGCTTGGGGATCATGCCCTTGTCGACCTCGCCGCCGTAGAGCATCTCATTGACCTCGTCGAGCGTCAGGTTGGAGATAAGCGAATCCTTGTCGCTAAAGTCCTTGTACAGACCGTCGACATCGGTCAAAAAAATCGCCTTGTGCGCATGAAGCGCCGCCGCAACGGCGCCGGCGGCGGTATCGGCGTTGATGTTGAAGAAGCCACCGTCCTCCCCCGCTGCGACCGTGGCGATAACGGGAATGTACTCGCTGTCGAGCAGGCGCTCGATATAGTCGGTGTTGACGTGCGTAACCTTGCCTACGCGGCCGAGCTCTGGGTCGAGCGGCTCGGCGATAAGGGTACCGGCGTCGCTGCCGGACACGCCCACGGCCAGGTTGCCGTGGTGGTTGAGCGCCGCGACCAGCTCCTGATTGACCTTGCCGCCCAGCACCTCGCGCACGATATCCATGGTGGCAGGCGCAGTCACGCGCTGGCCGTTCTTAAACTCGACGGGGATGTCGTAGTGGCTGAGAGCCTCGTTGATGGCCTTGCCGCCACCGTGCACGATAACAGGGCGCATGCCGATAATCTTGAGCAGGACGATGTCGCTCATCACGTCACAACGCAGCTGCTCGTCGACCATGGCGGCACCGCCGTACTTGATAACGACCGTCTTACCGGTCAGGTTCTTAATCCACGGCAGCGCCTCGAACAGCAGCTGCGCGGTAACTTCGTTGGATTCGCTCGAGCGACAATCGCGTGCGAACTTCATAGTCTGCCTCGTCTTTCGTTTAGCTATCGCGCCGTACCTCGTTGCCCGAGATTGCAGCGGGATGCACGGCACATCGGGAGTCTAGGAACGGTAGTCACCGTTAATGGAGATGTACTCGTGCGTGAGGTCGCAAGTCCACACGGTGGTCGCCGCGTCCCCTGCACCCAGGTCTGCCGAGATCACAATCTCGGGCGCCTCAAAACGTCGCAGGGCTTCGTCCTCATCGAAGGGGACCGTCAGGCCATCGCGACAGACGGGCATACCCATCATGTCGATGGACACATCTTCTTGGTTAAACTGCACGCCGCACTTACCGAGCGCCATGGCAACGCGGCCCCAGTTGCAATCGTGGCCGGCAATGCAGGTCTTGACGAGCGGCGAGTTGGCGACGGCACGAGCGGCGATATCGGCCTCCTCGTCGTTCACGGCGCCGGTGACGTTAACCGTCACGAGCTTGGATGCGCCCTCGCCATCTGCGGCGATGTTGCGCGCCAGGCTCTCGCACACCTCATGCACGGCAAAGGCTAGCTCGTCGAAGGCGTCAGAGCCCTCGACAATAGGCTCGGCATCTGCGGCAGCGGCGCCGGAGGCAAGCATGATGCAGGTGTCGTTAGTCGAGGTGTCGGAATCGACCGTTACCTTGTTGAAGGTCTGTTTGACGGTGGAGAGCAACAGGGCATGGAGCGCCTCCGGCTCGACGGGGGCATCGGTAGTGATGACCGCGATCATGGTTGCCATGTTGGGCATGATCATGCCCGAGCCCTTGCACATACCGCCCACCGTATAGGCATTGCCTGCGTGCCCCGCGGCCTCGCTGCGGTAACACACGGCATACTCCTTGGAGTGCGTGTCGGTCGTCATGATAGCGCGGGCGGCATCGGCGCCACCGTGGGCGGAAAGTGCCTCGTAGGCAGCAGGAATGGCAGTCTCAAACGTGTCGATCGGCAGAATCTGGCCAATCACACCCGTGGAGGCAACCAGAATCTGCTGGGGCTCGCAGCCGATGACCTGCGATGCGATGCTGCATGTCTCGCGCGCGCATGCAAGGCCGGTCTCACCCGTGGCGGCGTTGGCATTGCCAGAGTTGACCGAAACGCCGGCGATGATACCGTAGCCCTTGTCGGCACCGCCCAGGTTGGCACGGCTCACCTGCACGGGCGCCGCGCAAAAGCGATTGGTGGTAAACACGCCGGCGCCGGGACAGGGTTTATCGGGCACGACGAGCGCGTAATCCAGACGCTCGGGGTTCTTGCGGAACCCAGCGTGGATGCCTGCAGCCTTAAAACCAGCCGCAGCCGTAACGCCACCCTCGACGGCGCGAATCTTGATATCAATCAGGTCGGTATTCATCGTCTTTATGACTCCTTATATCAAACAAAAAACGGGCATCGGTTGGTGCGCCATGCCAGTCGTGATCATGAGACCAGCTTAAGAGTGGCGCCCCACTCGATGCCCGACTACCAAATCGTTAACAATCGAATGTGCTACACCGGGCACGCCACTGTGGGCAAGCCTCGTCGCTCGTCAAAGCCAAAGACGATGTTGGCGCACTGAACCGCCTGGCCTGCTGCACCCTTGCACAGATTGTCGATGGCGCCCGTCGTCACCAGAACGCCCGCGCGCTTGTTGAGCGCGAGGCCAATCTGGGCGGCGTTGGTTCCGACGACCGAAGCCGTCTTGGGCTGCTGGCCGGCGTCGAGCACGCGCACAAAGGTGCGTCCAGCGTAGAACTGCTTGTAATAGTCGACAACATCCTCAAGAGCCAGGGAGTCGATGGCCTGCGGCGCAAGCGGCATCGTCACCGTGGAAAGCAGGCCGCGCTTGAGCGGTGCCAAGTGTGGAGTAAAGACGACGCGGTCGGTCAGGCCCAGGATCTGCTCGATCTCGGGCGTATGGCGATGTTTGCCTACGCCATAGGCTTCCAGGTTCTCGTCCGCGCTGCAAAAGTGGGTGCGGGCGTTGCAGGACTTACCGGCGCCCGTCACGCCGCTAATGGCATCGACAATCACGGGGCCGTTCTCTGCCACCCAGCCCGCACGCACGGCAGGAGCGGCAGCAAGGCTCGTTGCGGTGGGATAGCAGCCGGCGCAGGCGACCAACACGGGCCTGCCAGCGGCATGGCTGGAAGCAGCGGTCTCCAAGTCCTGGCAGAACAGCTCGGGCAGGCCGAAGGCACGTGTCTTGAGTAGCTCGGGGCTCGTGTGCTCGGCGGCATACCATACCTCAAACACGGCCGGATCGCTCAGGCGGTAATCGGCCGAAAGATCAAAGCAGGAGACGCCCGATGCAAGCAGCGCGGGCACCTGTGCCATGGCAGCCGTGTGCGGCACGGCCAAGAAGACGGCGTCGCAGGATTTAAGCTCGGGCGCGTCATGCGTGGTGAAAACCAGATCGCTCGCGCCAGCAAAGCTCGGATACACCGCGGACAGCGGCTGGCCGGCATCGGCGTTGGACGTAATGGCAACAAGTTCAAACTCAGGATGACCGAGCACGAGGCGAATAAGTTCGGCACCGGCATATCCAGCCGCACCGACGATTCCAACCTTTAATGACATATCAGACTCCTTGTCTGCAGTTATGCACCAATGCGCATCCCGCAGCCGTCGTTATGAAGTGGGTTGAAACTTTAGCACCAAAAGATGCATATATACGCAAATCTTTTACATATTCATGCATTGAAACAGTCCCGACACATTCACTCGAAGGAATTGACAAATGAATACGGGCCCCATATTGCCCAGTGCACCTTACGGTGACGTTGCAATGTGGGGCCCGCTTCATGCGAGAATTTGAATTGTCGAAGCTTGCTGAGAGACTCGTTTAGAGCTCGACCGGCACCCATTCGTCATGGTTGCAGATAAAGGCCTCGGGTTCCTCCACGCTAAAGAAGACGAGCGTGGGATCGTCTGCGCCCTCGTAGCGCTCGCCTAGGCGCTCCAGGTGCTTCCAGCCTGCCTCTCGCATATCGGGAGCAGCTTGGTCATCCAGACCCGCACGCCCGCGCAAGATGAGCCAGCCATGGCCCGGCCACCAACTCGTGGCCTCAAAGCGTTGATTTTGCAGCAGCTCTTGCCACACGTCTTTGGTGCGCGCCGTTACAAACCACAGCTTGCCGTCCTGGATCTGCGCAAACGAAAACGGACGCACATGCGGCTGTCCGTCAACGCTCGTCGCCAAATACCATGCCGGCACCGACGTCAGATACTCCAACACCGTATTCAATCCGTCCATGTGTCCTCCTGGCACTAGTCTTTTTGGGTCGGGGCTGTTTTAGCTACCCTAGGGCTAAAGCTCCAGGCGCTCCTCGCTGCCGTCGATATCACAGAAACGGGCGGCGATATTTCGCACCGAGAAAAACGCAAGGCGACCGTCGTTGGCACTATCGTGTTGCTCGCCGATGCCCACCATGTGCTTAAAGCCCGCCTGGCGCACCCGGTCGCTCACGACCGCGTCGTCCTCGAGCGCGGCCTCGCCGGTCAGCACAATCCAACACTCCCCCGGTTTCCAACCCGAAACCTCAAACTTGGGGTTCGCGCTGAGCTCGGCCCACACGTCCTTATCGCGCGAGGTGCAAAACCACAGCTTGCCATCATCGACCATGGCAAACGAGAACGGCCTCACGCGCGGCTGATGTCCGTCCGTCACGTCGATCGTGGAGAGATACCACGCCGGAATACGCCTGAGATACGAACAGGCGCGCTCGAGCTGCGCCGTACGGTCGTTGTCGGTCATAGGGACCCCTTTCCTGCGCTCGAATCGCGCCTAAACAAGTTGAAGATTGATGACGATGACGCAGATGAGCAGCAACGCCGTCACCACCGCCGCCAACGCGTCGCCGCGGCCAAATGCAAGCGCATGCAGACGTGTGCGGCCCTGCTCGCCATGATAGCAACGGGCATCCATGGCGGCAGACAACGTCTCGGCATGACGGAACACACCCGTGAACAGCGGAATCGCCACACTGCCAAGCATACGAACGCCGCCGAGCGGGCCTCCCGTCACGCGCGCACCGCGGCTCGCCTGCGCATCGGCCGTCTGCTTCATCTCGGTGGCAAACTGCGGCATAAAGCGCAGCGCGATACCCATGATCATGCCGAGCTCGTGCACAGGAAGTCCCACACGCGCAAACGGCGCGAGCAGGCGCTCAAAACCCGCGGTGAGGTCGAGCGTCGGTGTGGTGAGCGTGATAGCGCTCATACCGGCCATCATCAAGGTCAGGCGGCACGCCATAAAGGCGGCGGAATGCAGCGAGCCCTCGCTTATCTGCAAAAAGCCGAGCTGCCACAGAATGCGCCCGCTCTGGTCGGAAAACAGGTTGAGCACCGCGACCACCGCGACGATCGCCAGCAGCGGCGCCATCGATGACAGGACGAGACGAGCCGGCACCCGGGACACGGTATAGATCAGGACAACGAAGATTGCGACCGAGACCAGTCCGCGGAAGCTGCTGACCGTGAGCGTCGTGATCAGAAACACAAAGCCCAAGAGCAACTTGGTTCGCGGGTCCAGGCGGTGGATTGCACTATCGCCGGGATAGTAGCTGCCAAACGAAAACGCCTCCATTAGCAGCCCTCCTCTCGCGCGACCGTCTTGGATTTAGCAATGTCCGCGACGTTAGAAGGACCGTCCGAGCGACCGATTAGCAGGTCCACCAACTCGCCTGTCAGCGACTCAACCGTATAGAGGCCGTCAAAGCGCAGCGGCACGCCTGCCTTCGCAAGCGCCAGCGCCATGCGCTGGGCAGCGGGAACACCCAAGCCGATTGATTTAAGCTCATCGGCATGCGCAAAAACCTGAGCGGGCCTGCCCTCGGCAAACACCTCGCCCTCGTTCATCACGACAATACGGTCGCAGCAATTGGCAAGGTCATCCATACTGTGCGAGACCATGACGACGGTCAGGCCCCCATGGTGAAGTCGATCGATAAGCTCCAGAAAATCACTGCGCGCCGCCGGATCGAGCCCTGCCATGGGCTCATCGAGCACCAGGACCTCGGGCTCCATGGCAAGCACGCCAGCAAACGCCACGCGCCGCTGCTGCCCGCCGGAGAGCTCAAAGGGGTTCTTGTCGCCCACCGTAGCCAGGTCGAGGCCCACGCGCGCGAGCGATGACTCAACGCGGCGGGCGACCTCGGCCTGCGACAAGCCAAGGTTACGCGGACCAAATGCCACGTCCTGTGTCGCGGTCTCGGCAAACAGTTGACGCTCTGGATACTGAAACACCACGCCGACCTTTGCCTTAACCGCGGCGGCATCTTTCTTGTTTACCAGGTCGAGCCCCAGCGCATAAACAGAACCCTCCTGGGGACGAATCAGGCCGTTGAGATGCTGAACCAGCGTCGATTTACCCGAACCGGTATGGCCCGCAAGGCCCAGGAACTCGCCACGACACACCGTTAGCGACACATCACGCAACGCCCAAGGGCTGCTAGGGTCGTTGCCCCAGAGGGTCTGCTTGTTCGATGCGCCCTCGACGGCTGAGCGCTTGTGCCAACGGCGACGCTCGCGGGCGCTCAGCGAATAGCTATACGAAAGGTGCGAAATCTCGATGACGGGCTCCGGCGCGTTGTCCTCATTGTCTGCCGGAACAGCGCCGTCAGCGATTTCCGACTGGGATGCGGAAGACTGCCCCGCGGTGCCCGCCTCACTTCGCTCGGTATAGGCCTGCGCAACCTCGGCAACCATATCCGCCTCGCGCACCTGCGCGTGAACGGGCACGCCCTTCGCACGAAGCGCCCTGCCAAGACAGCACGATGCCGGCATATCCAGGTTCAGCCGCGCGAGTTCGTCCGCCTGCGTCAAGATTTCATCGGGCGTGCCCAACATGGCAACGCGCCCCGCCCGAAACACCGCGACTCGATCGGCCTCGGCGGCCTCTTCCATAAAGTGCGTAATCATCACGATGGTCATGCCGCGTTCGTGCAGCGCGTGACAGGCCTTCATAAGGCCCTTGCGCCCGCGCGGATCGAGCATCGAGGACGCCTCGTCCAAAATGAGCACGCGCGGCTCCATGGCGAGCACGCCGGCAAGCGCCACGCGCTGCTTTTGTCCGCCCGAAAGCGCGTGGGTCTCATGGCGCTCAAAGCCCACCAGGCCCACGCCCTTCAGCGCCTCGCGTACGCGCTGCGCAATTTGCGCCGATGGCACGCCAAGGTTTTCGGGACCGAACGCAACGTCATCTTCGACAAGCGTTGCCACCAGCTGGTCGTCGGGATTCTGGAATACCATGCCCGCGGTCGAATGAATGTCGTAAACCAGCTCGGGGTCGGACGCATCCATGCCGTTGATGCGTACCGTGCCCGCATCGGGTTGCAACAACGCATTCAGATGCTTGGCAAACGTCGACTTGCCCGACCCATTGCCACCGAGGATGCAGAAAAACTCCCCGTCCTCGATGCTCAGATCGACACCATCGAGTGCCGACACGGCACCGTCATAGCTAAAGGAAACGCCCCGACACTCAATCATGCGCGCCCTTTGACCTGGTCCTTTTTAGGCGTGATGAGGTTGGAAACTGCTTTATACACCACCAGCGTCAACACCGAGTTAAGCACGGTCTTGATAAGGTTGAACGGCAGTACGGCAGGAATCATGAGCGGGGCGATCACATCGACCGAGCCATACCAGAACCAAACGCCAATAGTAAGGTTTGCGACCATAGACAGCGCCGTAGCGGCAATGACGCCGAGCACCAGGCCAATCACGGCACCCTTATAGGTGTGCATCTTCTGATAGACGATAGCCGCGGGCAGAATGTAGCCCAGCGTGGCAACCAGATTCATAAGCGCGCCGACCCAGTCACCCGTAGTGAGTGCATGGATAACGATCGCCATGGCGGCAACAGCAGTACCGGCACCGGGACCATACGCAAACCCGCACACCATCGCCGGCACCAGCGACGGGTCATACGTCAAAAACGGCGCCGAGGGAAGGATGGGTAGCTGCACATACATAAACAGGGCGCCCAAGGCGCACATCAGCGCCATGGTAACGAGCTGTTTGGTGCTCCACCTATTCGTGTTCTCAAAATGGATATGCTGCGACTGTTCAGACATAAGATCACCTGCCTCTTTCATCCGGACTCTAACCGTTGGTACTGGGATCTCACCAGTTCAGCCGGCATGCGAACCAACACACGCACGGGTCGCGGACTCATCGGCTCGGTCGCAGGCACCTCGCCTGTACCACGGCGCCCCTTTGGCACCGCCCGATTTACCGCCAGTGGGGAATTCCACCCCGCCCTGAAACAGCAATTGCAAGTGTAGCACGAGCAGGTTCTCGCGCAAGTATGCCAAGGGTAATTTGTGGCGAAGATCAGTTGCCAAAGCAACCACGTTCCCCACCCATCCCAAAGCAACGCGCCTTTCGCGCAAAGCGCGAAACAGCGAAGGGGACACGCATCCCTATCGACCACATCCTTCTCCGCCCGCCGGCCTCAAGGCCGCAAA
>CABUHP010000011.1 GCA_902491415.1 uncultured Collinsella sp. | reverse complement strand
TCTCGGTGATGCCGCCGCCGGTGATGTGGGCGATGGCGTGTACGTTGGCGCCGCCGCGCAGCAGCTCCAGAATCGGCTTGACGTAGATGCGCGTGGGAGCCAGCAGGGCGTCGGCCAGCGAAGCACCGTCGAGCTCCTCGAGCGGACGGCTCAGTTCCTCGGCCTTAGCGGCGGCCTCGGGCGTGCCCGGCTTAACGCCGTCGACGCCAATGACCTTACGCACGAGCGAGTAGCCGTTGGAGTGCACGCCGGTGGAAGGCAGGCCCAGGATCACATCGCCCGGGCGGACGTTTGCGGGGTCGAGCATCTTGGGACGGTCGACGACGCCCACGGTAAATCCGGCAAGGTCGTAGTCGGCAGGAGCCATGACGCCCGGGTGCTCGGCCATCTCACCGCCCACGAGCGCGCAGCCCGCGAGCTTGCAGCCGTCGGCCACACCCTTGATAATCTTTGCCATGTGCTCGGCCTCGATGTGACCGATGGCAACGTAGTCCAGGAAGAACAGCGGCTCGGCGCCCGAAGCCAGAATATCGTTGACGCACATAGCGACCAGGTCCTGGCCAACCGTCTCGTGACGGTCCATGATCTGGGCGAGCACGAGCTTGGTGCCCACGCCGTCGGTACCGCTAATCAGGATCGGGTCTTCCATATCCTTGAGCGCAGCGGCCGAGAACAGGCCGCCAAAGCCACCGATGCCACCGATAACCTCGGAACGGTTAGTGTCCTTGACCATCTGCTTAATCGCGTCGACGGCGCGGCCGCCCTCGGCGGTGTCGACGCCGGCGTCCTCGTACGTCACATGCTTGCTGTCGCTCATCTGAGCCTTCCTCTCCCACTACCGTGGCGCCGCACGGGCGCCAAACGGTGCTCATAGTTGCGTTCATTTCGGCGCGCGCCATAACAGCACGCGCCGTCATATCAACAAAACAGCAGGTAAAACCTACCAAAATAAACCTGTCCCCATATGGCAGGTTTTATGCCTCGCCGTGCTCCTCTTCCCAGCTGCGGTCGTCGTATTTCTCGATCACGGCGTCGTCGTCAAAGTGCAGCGGCTTGTCCAGGTTGCGGGGCTTAAAGCCCTCCATAAACTTGTCGCGGCCAAAGCTCTCGGGAATCGCCACGGGGTAGCGGCCGGTAAAGCACGCATCGCAGTAACCGCCCTTGGGCATGACCTTAAGCAGGCCCTCGACCGAAAGGAAGGCCAGCGAATCGGCGCCGATATACTCGCAAATCTCGTCGACCGTCTTGTTGGCGCTGATAAGCTGCGACTGCACGTCGGTATCGATACCGTAGAAGCACGGCCAGATGACCTCGGGCGAGTTGATGCGGATATGAATCTCCTTGGCGCCGGCGTTGCGCAGCATCTTGACGAGCTGCACCATGGTGGTGCCGCGGACGATGGAGTCGTCGATGACGACCAGGCGCTTGCCCTCGATGTTGTCGCGCAGCGGGTTGAGTTTCATACGCACGCCCATGGCGCGCAACTCCTGCGTAGGCTCGATAAACGTACGGCCCACGTAGCGGTTCTTGATAAGGCCCTCGCCAAAGGGAATACCGCTCTCGTGCGAATACCCCTCCGCAGGCGGCAGGCCGGAGTCGGGCACGCCGATGACCAGGTCGGCCTCGACAGGCTCCTCATGTGCCAGCTGACGACCCATGTCGTAACGGCAGGCATAGACGCTCTTGCCGTTCATGATGGAGTCGGGGCGGGCAAAGTAGACCTGCTCAAAGATGCAGTTGGCGGGCTCTTCGGCTGCAGGCACGCCCTGCTCGGATACCAGACCCTCGGCGCTGATGCGCAAGATCTCGCCGGGACGGACGTCACGGACGTACTCGGCACCCACGATGTCGAGTGCGCAGGTCTCGGAAGCAACGACCCAGCCGCCGGCGCGCGTGACACGGACGGCGGAGTCGACCGTCGCGGCGCCGTCCTGCGACGGCAGCTGCGAAACGGCTGCGGCATCGGCCTGGTCCAGACCCTCGTCCACCAGCTTGCCCAGCACGAGCGGGCGAATGCCGTGTGGATCGCGGAATGCGTAGAGCGCCTGCTCGTTGATGAGCGTCATGGCGTAGCCGCCGCGCACGAGCTCCATGGTCTTGCGAATACCCTCGCGCAGGTGGCCCGTACGCTGGGTGAAGTAGCCGATAAGCTTGGTCGCGACCTCGGAATCCGAATTGGAGAGGAACGGCACGCCCAGCTCGATCAGCTGACGGCGCAGCTCGTCGGTGTTGACGAGGGTGCCGTTGTGCGCGAGCGCGATAATGACGCTATTGATGGTAGAGAGGTGCGGCTGAGAGGCTTCCCAGCTCTTGGCGCCGGCAGTGCCGTAGCGCACATGACCCACGGCCAGCTGGCCGGAGAGCGTCGACAGGTCGGCGTTGGAGAACACGCGGTCGAGCAGGCCCAGATCTTTGCGGACCATAACCGTGCCGCCGTCACCCACGGCGATTCCAGCCGATTCCTGGCCACGGTGCTGCAGCGCACGCAGGCCAAAGTACGTCAGTCGAGCCACGTCGCGATCGGGCGCCCATACGCCGAAAATGCCACATTCCTCATGCAGCTGGTCGGAGTCCGGATCATACGTCGACATGGCGTTCACCTGTCCCGCGGCGCGCTCGGCCGCGCGGATGGTTTCTTGAGACATGGTATCCCCTCAGAGCCTCGTATTTTTGGCGTTACCTGCCCTATTATACGCACGGCAAGACAAGCACTCCCGCGCATGAACAGCGCTTTTTAAAAGCCCACCGAGCTAATAATCAGTTTTGTTGCCAAACATTTTATCGGTCTGTCCAGTGCAAGCGCCCGCGCCCCCCAGATGGCCGCCGCGTCCACCGTTGGGGATTACAAAGTTGCAATTGGGACGTTCGTCCTGTCTTTTGGCAGGTCGGCGGCGTATCCTTATAACCTACAACAAAGCGAGAAAGGTTCTGTATGGATCGAAACGAACTCGACCCCAGCGTCCCCAGCGCCACAGAGGTCAAGAAGATTCCCCTCATCATTAAGGTGTACGCCGTCCTGTGCATCCTTTCCGGCGTGGGCACGCTCCCGTCGGTCGCTGCCTTTATGTGGCAGGTCATCACGGCACTTGTTAACGGCAACGCCACCGAAAAGCTCGGCGACAACACGCTCGTCGCAGTCGGCCTTATCGTCGCCGGCATCATGCTCTCTGCGGCAAGTGCCGTCATCCTAATCATCTTTGGCCTGGACCTTATCAAAAACCAGCGCCGCAACGCCGCCCGCCTGTCCTACATCCTTATTGCATTCACCGTCGTCGAGCTTTTGGTCGATGTGATGCTCCAGGGCATCGGGCCCTTCCTGCTGCGTCCCGCGATCCAGCTCGGCATCCTCGTTGCACTTTCGGCAACCGTCGACCCCACGCTGCGTCAGGAGCGCGAACTGCAGCGCCGCCTGCAGGAGATGCTCGACCGCGACGCCGCCGCCGAGGGCATGCTCGGCCGCGATGAAACCGGCGAGGGCTACATCAAGCTCAACTACTTCAACCTGTTCTGGGTGTTCTTTGTCTGCTGCATACTCGGCCTGATCGCCGAGGACATCTGGCACATGACGGTCGACGACCCGGGCGTCTATCAGAACCGCGCCGGCATGCTGTTTGGCCCCTTCAGCCCCATCTACGGATTTGGCGCCGTGCTCATGACCATGGTGCTTAACCGCTTCTACAAAAAGAACCCCATCATCATTTTCCTGGTGAGCGCCCTGCTCGGCGCCAGCTTTGAGGTGTTCGTGGGCTGGTTTATGCAGACCGCGTTTGGCGTGGTCTCGTGGAGCTACTCGCACATAACGCTGTTCGGTTTGCCCGATCCGCTCGTGGTCCTCACGGGCGGACGCACCTGCACGGGCTTCGCCTGCCTGTGGGGCCTGGGCGGCCTCATCTGGATCAAGCTGCTGCTGCCGAGGCTGCTTAAGCTTATCAACAAGATCCCCTGGAAGAGCCGCTACTCGGCCACCGTCATCTTTACCGTTATCATGCTGGTCGACGGCGTCATGACGCTGCAGTCGCTCGACTACTGGTACCAGCGCGTTAACGGCACGGAGCCGGACATTCCCGTCGCACAGTTCTACGGAGAGCACTTCGATAACGAGTACATGGAAAACCGCTTCCAGAGCATGACCATGAGCCCCAAGGATGCGACGCGCGTGTAGCGCCCACCGCGCCCAAAACGCAAAATGCCCGCCGGTATCACACGTACCGGTGGGCATTTTTATAAACGATCCTTCTATCGACGCAAGCCTCTACGCCTCGCGCTCGACCTCACTCACGCATTCGTTCTTAATGGTGCCAACGAGCGCCTGCAGCGCATCGACCACGTGCGGGCGAATGTCCCCGCCGATGAGCACGAGCATGATGTCGTCACCTACGGCAAGCTCGCCGCTTGCCAGCCACACACGCACATAGCCGATACCCGGCATCGCACGCGTCGCCTCGATAGCAGCCTGCACCTTCTGAGCATCGAAGCCAAACACCATGCCGCCCACCTTATGCCCAGGCGCCACGCCATCGGTCTCGACTCCGCGCACCTCAGCCTTGGGCGTCGCGCGCACCACACCGTTATGCGTCAGATACATCCCACAGCCTGCCGCCGAAGCATCGGCCTTGGCCTCGCGCAGCCAAGCATCAATCGAAGGCATCAATTTGCCACTCTCGAGCATCATTTCTCCCTTACCGTCGTCGAGTAGCCAATTTGGGACGGGGCCTTTTTAGCTACTCTCGAACAACTTATTCCTCGACCGGCGTGAGTACCATGACGGCGCGTGTGTTGCTCAGCGACAGCGAACGACAGGTCACAAGCGTTACAACCTTAGTTGCCGAAGCGGCACGATCGGTGGCATCACTCGCCACGGCAGAAGCGCCGTCGAGCATCTCGGACAGGTAGTTCTTGAGTCCGTCGTCGCCCTCAAAATTGGTCGTGCGCGCCTTGGCATACGTGTCCTCGACCACCTTGGTCGCCAGCGGACGCAACTTATACGTCGCATCGCGCGTGATGTAGTACACATATTCAACGCTATCGAACGTTGCCTGGTCAGTCGTATCCGAAATCACGTTGAACATCGACCCATCGTTCATATGGTGGCCGTAGATCGTGGTCTGCTGGTCGACCATTCCCGGCGCGGTGTCATCGCTATCCAAGAAGATGGCACCCGAGGCGTTAGACGTGCCATCGAACAGCGTGTTGAGGTATTTGGAGTTGTTGTTGGTCTGCACCACGGGATAGTTGATGTTGGTTCCCGGCACGTAAATCCAACCCACAATCTCGGGGTTCGTCTGAGCAAGTGCATCAAAGTCGATAATCGGCACGCCGCTGGCGTCCTTATCGCTTACATATTGCTTCTCGATTTTCTGATACGAATCGCTCGCCTGCTTATAGCCAATCTGGGCATTGATAAAGATGGCAGCGGCGGCAACAATCAGACCGATGCCCACGATGATGAGCAGAATAGGAATGATGGAGCGGCGCTTTTTACGCGGCGACTCGGTGTAATCCGACGGCGTGGCATGCGATGAAGACCGGGGCGGCTTCTTAGCGGTGCTATAAGATGAAGGTCGATATGCGGCCGGCGCGTCCTGTCGACGATGCGTCGCCGGTGTCACGGGGCGCGGCGCGCGCGGCTGCTGAGGAGAGGATGTCCGACCCTGCTGTGCCGCATGGGCAGCACCCGGCTTCGACGGATCGGGAATCTGAGAAGCCTTGAATCGTTTTCCCTGATAATCGGACATGGCTCTCCTTATACTGCGGTGAAACGGCGGAACGCCTAGGCGTCGGCCATCTCCTGCTTCATCTTCTCGATAACCTTGCGGTACTCGGGGTCGCATGCGCCCAGAATCTGCGTGGCGTAAATGGCGGCGTTCTTGGCGCCGTTGATGGCAACGCAGGCCACGGGCACGCCCGAAGGCATCTGCACCATCGACAGCAGCGAATCCATACCGCCCAGGTCACTCGTCTTCATAGGTACGCCGATAACCGGCAGCGGCGTAAAGGCGGCCACGACACCACCCAGGTGAGCGGCCTTGCCGGCGGCGGCGATAATCACTTTGATACCGCGATCGGCAGCAGTCGAAGCCCACTCGTGGACCTTCGCCGGTGTGCGGTGTGCGCTCGCAATGACGAGCTCATAGGGCACACCGAGCGCCTCGAGCTCGGCGGTGCAGCCTTCCATAACACCCAGATCGGACTTGGAGCCCATGATGATCCCGACAACCGGCTTTTGATCTGCCATAAACAAAGACCTCCTGTTGAGAGCGGTGACGCGGCCAATCCGCGACCCTTAACTGCAAATAATTCAAGTATAGCCGCCGATGCTGATGTGTTCGACGGGAGACGGAACGCTTTGCGAGATTAAGGCCGAAGGGTCGGAGCTTTCTGCCTACATTCAAAAAGCGTGCCCACCGTCCTTGGGTGGGACGGCGGGCACGCTTGCTTAGCTGTTGCTGGGGCTACTTAGCCTTGCTGCGACGATGGAAGAAAGCGCCGATCGCGGCGATGATGGCGCCAAGACCACCGACGGTCGCGACGGTCGCCGCCGTCTGGTCTCCGGTATTGGGAATCGCCGAACCGTTCTTCTTGCTGCCCTGGGCCTTGTCGCCTGCGGGCTTGCCCGCCTGGTTGCCGCCGTTCGAGCCATTGCCGGAACCCTGGTTGCCCGAGCCGCCCTGGTTGCCGGAATCGGCATCCTTGAGGCTCTCAATGGCCAGCTTGAGCTGGCTATAGGCCGCCTGGATCTGGGTGTCGGAAGCATTCTCATCACCCAAGACGTCCTCGGCGTAGGTAATGGCATCCGTCAGGGCCTTGACAGACTCGGCCGTCTTGCCCCTGGTGTCAGTCTCCTTCGCCTGCTTGACCAGGGCCTTGAGCTGCTTCTTAGTCGGATTCTCGACCGGGACCACCGGGGTCTTCTCGAGCGCGTCGCGGGCGCTCTCGAGCGCCCTGAGCGCCTGGTCGACCTCGTCCTGCGTGGCATCCTCGTCGCTCAAGATGGCGCGGGCGCTCGCCAGGGCGTTCTCGAGCGCCGTCCAGGAGGCCTCGGTGTAGTCGCCGGCCTTGAGGTCGCCGGCGGCAAGCTCGGCATCAACCTTTTCGATCGCGGCAGTGAGATCATCCTTCGCCACCGGATCGGGGACGGCCGTACCGTAGAACTTGAGCTCCGCCATGCTGCAGTAGGCATCAACGTCGCCCCCGCCGGCGTGAATCACCTTGACGGTCACGTAGCGACCGCGCGCGGCGCCAAAGCTCATCTGTTTCCAGTCGCCACGGTCGGTGAGCACGCGGCCATCGTTGTCGAAGGCGAACGTACCCATCGACGCGGCGGTGCCCTTCTCATAACCGTCGGCAGTGTCGGAGACCAGTATCTCGGCCTCGAAGATATCGCCGTTAGTGCCGCCGTCCTGGCGCGGCAGGAATGTAACGTCGGTGAGATCGTAGTCGCGGCCCAGGTCGACACTCAGATACTGGGGCATACCGGTCCCATGGGCCCAGTCGCTGTGCCAAAGCGTCCGCTCGTCGCCGTCGAGAGCGTTGACGGCGTTGCTGCCCTCGTAGTCGGCCTCACTCGAGAAGCCGGCCACCTTGACGTTCTTGCGGTTCTCGGGCGTGTTGATGAGAATCTTCTCATCAACAGGGCGCATCTTGAGGCCGTCGATTGCCTTCTCGATCTTGGCTGTGGCGTCTGCGACATCCTTCTTGCTATAGCTGCCCTGGCCGCTGTCGAGGAGCTTCTGAGCCGCCTCGACCGCAGTGGTGAGAGCTGCATAGGAATCCTTGGTGTAGACGGACTCGCTGTAGCCCGCGGCCTTGGAAAGCGCTGCTTCGAGCGCAGAGGTATCGACACCAGCCTTGACCTCGACCTCATAGGATGCGGTCTTGGAGGGGTCGAGTACCGACGCCACCGTGATCTTTGCCTTGCCGGCCTTGTTGGCACGCAGGTAGTAGCTCACGCTATCGCCAGCCTGAACAGCGGAGACGCTTACCACAGAGGGGTCGGAGCTCTCGACCGTCACATAGGGGTAGCCAGCGCTCTCAGGCGTAGCCTTGGCGTCGACGGGCGTAATGTCGCCTTCAAAGAACTCGGTCTGGTTCTTGCCTAGCTCGACACCCTCGATGGCCTCGACACCCTGCGTGTAGTTGAAGTTGACCTCACGCAGTGTGAGCATCTGGTCACCCGATGCCTCAAGCGGCGTGACCTCGACCTTGGTCGCCTTCTTGCCCTTGTTCTCGGCAGAGAGGTCAAAGGCGTAGCGAGCCAGGAAGGAATCGTACTCCCCGCCCGCGAACTCTTGGGTCGAGCCATCCTCGAACGTCACGACAGCCTTGATCTTCTGCACGGTTCCGTTGCCACCGTTGCGGTTAACGACCTCGACACTATCGAGTTTCGACGGCGTCTTAAATGCGAATGTCATCGTGGTGGGAAGCTTCACGTAACTCGGAAGCTTACCCTCGCTGTCCCAGTTGCCGCTCCAGTTCCATAGGAACTCAAAGCCGTTGTCGCCCTCGTTATTATCGAACAGCGCGTTATAGCTCTTCTGCTGGATAAGTTTCTCGACGTTGGTCCCGTCGTCGGTCGTGAGCTCATCGTTGGTCATCGTGATGTTGAAGGCGTCCTGACCGTACTCGGCGACCGTTGGCTGAGGAACATCCGGCATCGTCACCGTGCCGTCGCTCGCAAACTCAAGTGCGTCGCATGCCGGACCGATGAGCCAAGATGTCGAGGGCAGTTCGACCTTGCCGGCGGTCTTGGCCTTGAGCTTGAAACTCGCCACCGCGCCGGTACCGTTGTAGAGCTTGCCATCGCCGCGGTTGGCAAAGGCGAGATTGATAGTCTGCGTTCTGTCCGCGAACTGGACCTTCTCGCGAGACAGGTTCTCCATGCCGGCAGTCGAGCCGTCCTGCGCGATGCTCTCGGACACAAACTCGAACTGGTCGCTCTTGAAGTTGACGAGAGCGCCCAGGGCGTTGACGTTCTTGGCGTCGGCCGCATAGACATCAACGGTGATCTCATCACCGGCCTCGACCTCGGTCTTGCTCGGAATCACCGCGAGCGAACCTGCGACCTTGCCCTTTTGTTTAGTGCCGCCGTCAAGACCCGCCATGGTGAACGAGTAATCGTAGACGTCGTAAACGCCGTTATCGTTGAGGTCGGCGAAGTGGTCGCGGATCTGCGAACCGAACGTCGGGGTATCGGGCTCGCGATTCTCGAGGCCCAGATAGTTCTTCATGTTGGAGTAGTCTCCGTCGGAGATCGTGGCCTTGTTGAGGTTGGAGCCCACGGCGAAGCCATCCGTGCCGTCGGTCTTGTAGATGGCAATCTCGGACGCGGAGAAGAAATTGCCGACCGAGGCGAGCGGTGTCATGCGCACGTAACGGGCGGCCACGGTGCCGTCAAACGCTACCGTCTTACAATCAGCGGAACGTGCCCAATCGACCTCCTGGCTCGTCCAGTGGACGCCATCGAGACTCGTCTCAACACGCATCTTGGTCACAGTGCCGTTGCCGGCGTCATCGCGCGGATAGTACTCGAGCTTATCGAGCTTGTAAGCGCGTCCATAGTCAACGGTAAGCGCCTTGCCCAGATCGTTGCCACCGGAGTGGAAACCGCCGTCGCCCGACTGGAACTCATGGTCGAAGGCGAGCTCGGCCTTATGGCTGCCGTAAAGTGAGCCCTCCCAGGTGATTTGCTCGGCGTCGGGGACGTTCCGCCACGGATCGAGTGCGGAGTTCGCCTCGAGCACATCGCTCCAGGCGGAGTAGCCCTCGGCGTTGCGCGAACGAATCTGGTAGGTGTGCTTGCTATTGTAGGCGAGGTCGGTGTGCGTGAACTCGGCCGCATCACCCACGGCGAACACGGTGCCGTCGACCTTAAGGTCGTAGGAGGTAGCACCATCGACCTTTCCCCAGGTGAGCTTGATGCTCGTTGGGGTCGTGACGTCCTCGGGGGCAGCAAGGTTCGTGGGTGCGGAGAGGCTCTCGTTGAGGCGATCGGCTGTGAGCGTGGCGTCGGCGTTCACGAAACCGCCCAGCTCGAGCGTCTGCGCCGCCGCAGCAACATCGGTCTTCGCGAACTTGACGTAGACCTTGGGGTTCGTGGTGATCTTGGTGTTGTTAAAGCTCTCGCCCCGCTCGGCCTCGGTGCCGTCCACATCGCTGCCGTAGTGGTTGAGGTTAGGGGTCTCGCTGTAGAAGTAGACCGCCTGGCCGGCCTCGGGGGTCGCGGTGTCAAAGGTCTCCTGCGAGTCGACCTCAACCACGTTGAGCGCGGATCCGCCGTTCTTGGCGACGACGCTCATGGGCTTGGCGGACACGTTGGCCACGAAGGTCGTGGTGCGATTGGAGTCGTAGCCGTTGTAGCCACCCTGCGAGGCTTCGGCGGTAAAGGTCGCGGTGCCGCCTGCGGCCTTGGATCTGTAGACGGTGCTCACATGCTCACCGTAGGAGATATTGTCGATCGTACCGTAGGAATCGTCCTCAGTCGTGTTGTTCTCGATGGAGGAGCCGTTGTCCTCGTACTGCGTAAAGGTGCCGTCGCCCTCGGTGGCGAAGAACTCGACGATGCGCTGGCTGCGGTCGGTACCCTTGGTGTTGGTGTCGCTCACGGCCTCGGGGTTGTTGTTCTCGGCGTACATCGGCACGATAGCGTTGGCCTTCACAAACAGCGGCAGCTTCCAAAGCGGAGCCTCGTAGTTGTTGAGAACCTGGCCGCCGCGATACTGCTTACCCGAGAAGTAATCGATCCAGATGGTGGGATTCTCGTCGGTGCCGTAGTTGGGGAGGTAAATCCCATTGCGAATGTCGTTGCCGTTCTCGTCTGCCTGGGTATCCTGATACACCGGTGCCACTAGGAAGTTCTCACCGAACATATACTGGTACTGCGTCGAGGTGCTTGCGGCGTACTCGGAGTTATCGGAAAGCAGCATGGCGCGGATCATGGGCAGGCCGGCATCGCCGTTACCCGTGTCGATGTTGGCCGCCGAGGCCGCGCTCGTGTAGATATAGGGCATGAGCTGCGCCTTGAGCTTGAGGTAGAAGCGCGAGATGCCTGTGTAGGGATCGCCGTGCGTCATGGGCGATTTACGGTAGGTGCCCCAACCGTCCATGTCGAGCATAGAGGGCGTGAACGTCTTCCACTGGTAGTCACGCGCAGAGATGATGGGGTCGCCGCCAAAAATGCCATCCATGTCGGAGCCGATGTTGGGGTTGCCCGAAAGACTCTGACCGATATACGTGGGGATATGGAAGCGAATGTACTCCCAGTTACCGCCATACTGGTCGCCGGTCCAAATGCCACCAAAGCGCTGCGTGCCGGCCCAACCATCGAGCGTGATGATGTTGGGGCGCTTGTTAGCGCCGGTCGTCACCGTGTCATAAGCTGTCTTGATGCCATTAAGACCAAAGGAGTAGCCAGATCCAACCCAGGCAACGTCGGTCTTAAGGGTAGTGATGCCTCCCGTCTTGACCTCGGCGTCGAAGTCGCGAAGCAGATGCCACGGGGTCTCAGGGTTGCTGTCGGGCTCAAGGTTGGACTGGGTCCACAAGCCCGTGCTCACACCCTTTGAGTTGGCATACTCGGTGAACTTCTTAAGGTTGTCGACGTTGGCACGCACAGCGTTAAGACGGTCGGCCGAGCTCGCTCCGTCGGAGTTGACGCCGCCGGTCTTGTAGTAACCGTTCTGGCCATAGCCGGCGCCGTAGCCGTCGTTCGGCAGGAACCAGCCGAGCGGCATGTCGCTGTCCTCGTAGTCATCGATAACCTGCCGAGCAGAGAACTGGCGGTCGAAATCGGTCGCTTTCATGTTCTCGGTATCAACCGTAGGGCCCTCACCGTTGAGCGTCTCGGCCGCAAGTGTGCCGTCGAGCTTGTAGCCCGTCGACATGCCAGACTCGTACTTAACGTCGCCCTTCTCGCTCGAGGACTTGCTGCCCTTGGTCTCCCACTTCTTTTGACCCGAGGTCGTTGACCAGCCATCACGGTTATAGGCATTAAGATGACCAAGGTAGAACCCGTACTCGGGCAGCAGTACCGGGTTACCGGTCACCTTGTAGTAGTCCTGCAGCATCTCAGTTGCCACGTTCGAAGCTCCCTCGTTGGTCGCCACGAAGTAGTAGGCATCAAACTCATTCTCGCTGTGCAAAGTCGTGACCGTCGATGAGTCCGTGGAACCGAAGTCGTAGGAACCCTCTGTAAACGTGTTTCGGAGCACGCCGTAGCCGTCACTCGTCCAATAAAACGGGTTGGGCGAGGCAACGCCGCCATCGGTCCAGTTGTTCGTGTTGGAGATGGCGATGGTCTGGTTGGTGTGCAGGAAGCGTCCGTTCTGGGTGCCGCCGCCAAAGAAGTTCTCGGACTTCTCCTTGGCGAGCGTCTGGACGGTACCCTTCTTATCAAGGTCGAGGGACGCGGACTCGGAAACCACGACACGGTCGCCTGACTTGATACTCATCTTGCCAGTCGCCTTGTCCAGGATCACGGTCGCCTTTCCGCCGGTGATCTCGATAGTGTCGCCCTTGTCGGCAACCGTCGCACTCGGCTTGCTGTAGGTGTCCGAGGTATCGGGCTGAGCCTGGATCTTAGCCGTGTGGGACTTACTGCGCGGCGTGGCGTACTCGGAAAACTCACCCTTGGGGTCGACGTTATAACGGAAAATACCGTCCTCGAGGAACGTAATACGGCCCTTGATGCCGTCAGCGAAATCGATGTCGACGACATTCGAGGCAGACTGGGACACGGTCGCCGAGTCGACGCCCTTGAGTGGCGTGGCAATCGCCTGCTGGGGATTGGCAAACACGAGCGTCGCTGCAGTGGCAACGAGGACCGCGCTTCCCTTCACCCACCGTTTCGTAAAAATGGAATTCCTGCGCATCTGGTCTCCTTTCTTCCGACATGCTGAGGTGCCGAGGACGCCCCCCCCGGCAGCATGGGAAAACGTATCAAACGGAGATGTTCGGTACATTCCGCACAATGGGGCCACCCGTTACCAAGGGGCCAACTGGTAGTAACCAGATAGCCACCTACTAGGTCATATCATCATATGGGAGCACTTGCGCACCCAAGTTCGGAATTCTCCCAGCGGCAGCAAAATAAGCGTCAACGGCAAGGTGGGCTTAATAAGCCATACCAATTGGTTCTTCAGTCAAATACCAATCTAGCAAAAATGTACTGTTTATCTGGTATTACACAGACCATACCTTTCCCTCGGGAACTGGGCTTCGCGAAGTTTCCCGAGGGAAAGGCTCAGCCGCCATCCTGCAACCTACCGGGGATTGCCATGACGTACGTTGGCTGATTTGGTTTGGAATGAGATGTTGACGGTGGCTGATGGGCACAACTGTCCCGGGTGCATTTCAAGATGCACCTAAATGTCTGTCTTTATCCTTATAGATTGTCCAGGTAGTCGTCGGCATCATAGGTAAGGCTGTAAGCTTTATTCAGGATGCGCACGAGCTCCTGGGCATCGTGCTCGCCGAGCGCTGAGAGTTGTTTCGAGAGCGATGCCACACTCTCGGCATTTTTTTTCGCCGCGAAATCACGGCCTTCCTCGGTAATGCTCACCAGCACACGCCGACGATCGTTTGGATCAGTCCTGCGCTGAACGTAACCCTTACTCTCGAGTGAATCCAAGATATGCGACATGCGCGCACGGGAGAATTTCAGCTTCTTGGCAATCTCGGAGGGAATGACATCACCGTCAATACCCGATAGATACTGTAAAACCGGTGCCTCGCCCACACTGGCGCCGCCGGCAGCACTCAAGGATCCCTTGGCAAGGGAACGTGAGTACACAATCAGTTTTCGAGCGACGTCATCGTAATCCACTGGGGATATTGTCCTTTGCAACTCTAGAAGGGCCATAAAACCGTCATTTGCCGTACATTAGTTAACATTCGCAACAATTATTTATGATACCCCAACGCGGAAGTCTATTGCTCGTCCTTCTTGCGTCGCATAAGCTCCTCAACGTCGACACCAGCGGCCTCGAGCATGCGCTCGACATTCTTTTTGGCGTTGGTCGTGCCGACCTTAAGCACGATCGAAAGCGGAGCGCCCACCACCAGGCACACGATGCCCACGGGGACACCCCAGCCGGGGCCGCCCTGCATACCCCACATCCCCATCAAAAAGCCAATCGCCACGAGCGAATAGCCCAGGCGCAGCCAAACATTGAGCCGCTGAATAGCATCGGTCTGCATCTTTGCCTCGCGAATCAAGTCGTCGCGCGAAAGGTCGTGTCCATGTTTCTCGTGCATATGGTCCTCCTCGTGCAAAGTTTGCATCATGCGCAAGTGCATCGTTTGTCGAATACGTCATCTTTCAAGAGCAATATAGCGGGTGTCGTGTAGGCGATGGAGGTCGCTGGCCATATTGCCCTTGAAGGGCGGCGCAAAATCAGAAGGCCGTGCGGTTGAGGCCGCACGGCCTTACAGGGGGCCAGGGGATGATGACTAGTAGCTCAGTGCCGGGTCGAAGAAGCCAATGAGAACGCCCACAAATGCGATCACAACGAGGATCAGCATCATAACGATGGGGTTGACCTTCTTCTTGGTCATCATGTACCAGCAGAAGATGATGAAGACCATGGGCAGCAGGTGCGGATAGATTCCGTCGAGCGTGTCCTGGAACTTACCGCCGCCGGGCAGCACCAGATTGGGGCTGCAGGTGATGGAGACCCAGGTAGCACCGACTGCACCGATGACCATGGTACCGACCATCACGATGGAATCACGCAGAGCCTTGGCCTTGGGGCCGACGAGGGCCTCGACCGCCTTGCCGCCGAGCTCATAGCCCTGGTTGTAGGCAAAGCGCATGCCAAGGAACATGAGCAGGTTCCACACGACAATATAGAAGATGGCACCGAGCGGAGAGCCGCCGGTCGAGAGACCGAGGGCGATACCGAGCAGGATCGGGATCAGGGTACCGACGATCAGCGAGTCGCCAAGGCCGGCGAGCGGGCCCATGAGGCCGGCGCGGATGCCGTTGATGGCGTCGTCGTCGATGGCCTCGCCGTTTGCGCGAGCCTCCTCGAGGCCGGCGGTGACGCCGACAATCATGGTGCCGATCTGCGGCTCGGTGTTGAAGAACGCGGAGTAGGTCTGGAGGGCCTGCTTCTGCTCCTCGGGCGTGTCGTAGAGCTCCTCGACGATCGGAAGCATGGCGCACAGGTAACCGAAGGTCTGCATGTGCTCCTGCGAGAAGCAAGTCAGGTTGCCATAGGACCAGTTGCGGAACGACTTGGCAAGCGTTTTCTTAGAGAGTTTCTTCTTCTCTGCCATTAGATGTCCTCCTCTTCCTCATCATCGGAGCCCGAGGCGATAGCTGCCTTGGGAGCGTTTGCGAGGTCGATCTTGAGCGAAGCGATCTCATAGTTGATCAGGGCGAAGAAGCAGCCGATGCCGGCGGCGGCAATCAGGTTGCATCCCATGACAGCGGACAGGGTGAAGCCGAAGAAGAACGTGAGGAAGTCCGTCGGCTTGGAGATGACCTGCTTGAGCAGGATGGCGATACCGACGGTAGGCAGCAGCGAGCCGACGGTGAACAGCGTCTTCATCGCGATGCCGTCCATGGGCATGTAGGTCTTCATGAGGTCGACCATGGCGGTGCCGCCCATGGTGATGATGAACGTCGGGAGGAACGAGCAGACGATGTGACCGATCCAAGGCAGAACGTTGTTGACCAGGTAGAGCTTGTGGAGGTCGCCCTTCTCGAGCCACTTCCAGCCCATGCCCTGCCATACCAGGTTAATGGTGGCGGTGCCATAGAAGAGCACAGTGCCGAGCGTGCCGACGGCGGCACCGAGGGATGCGGCCATGCCGGCAGCCTCAGCGGAGGCGGGATCGATGCCCGAGTTCTTGATGGCGAGGATCGCCAGCGGGATGCCGATATAGGACACGGCGCGGACGTCGGCGGAGACGGTTCCGCCGGGGGTCACGAGAGCGATGTAGACAACCTGGATGGCAGCGCCGACGAGGATGCCCGTCTGCATATCGCCCATGATGATGCCGACGATGAGGCCGGCGACCAGAGGACGACCCAGAGTGTAGTTGCCGATCGTCGTGCCACCCATGCCAGGCAGTGATGCCAGGCAGGCGAACAGGCCGAACAGCGCGGCTTGGAATGCATTGATTGCCATGCTTTCCCCTTTCTTTATTCCTCAGCCCCTTTCCCCCAGGGCTGTAGGTACCAAAATGCGGCTGGCGCCTAACTAGAAGCCAAACTGACCGCGGAACTTTGGCCACTCACCAATGGATTTCTCCTTGATAAGGGCGAACTCGACCGTGTAGCCGGCGTTGGTGAGATCCTCGAGCGCCTGGGCCTCTTCCTGCGTGATCGACTGGTTGTTGCCGAGCTTGGTGGTGCCGGGACGATCGTTGCAGGGACCGACGATGATGCGGTCCATGCCGGGCTTAAAGCCAAAATCGACGAGAAGTTCCTTCATGTCGAGCGGGTTCTTGGTGATCAGGAAGTACTTGGTGTTGGACTTGAGAACCTTCTCGGAGACCTCCTTGAAGTGCTCCTTGGTCCACACGAACGTCTTCTTGCCCGAGGCACTCTTGTAGGCCTCCTTGAGCACGGGGTTGGACGCCGCGGCGTCGTTGACGGCGATAAGACCGTCGCAGGGATACTCGAGGGCCCAACGGGTAACGGTCTGTCCATGGATCATACGGTCGTCAATACGGATGAACGAAATCATACGTTCTCCCCTTTCCTTCATGAGGCCTGCGGTCGCGGCCTCTTCTTCCTAACGTTTGCAGCTAGATGAAACCTTGGTGCGGCCTAGATGTCGTCGTCCTCGTCGTCGGCGTCATCGGTCGGGACAACGAGCTCGGACATACCGTTCTTGCCCTCCTGCAGCATCATCTGCTTGAGGGAATCTAGGTCCATGGTGGCAAGCCCCATCATGGCGGTCATAGCCATGGGCAGATTCATACCGCCGAAGGCAATGGTGTGGGCGAGCAAGCCCTTCTCGGCCAGCGTGTTCATGGCATTGGTAAGCGGCGATCCGCCCAGGATGTCACCAAGCAGGACAACCTCGTCATCGGCGGTAACAGGAGCGAGCATCGCCTTGACGTTCTCGACATACTCGTCAGCGCCCATGCCGTCCACGAGACTCGTCGACAAGATGTTCGGGGCGTCATTGCCGAGCATCTTGAGGACACTGTGCAGTCCGGGAGCGAGCGTTCCGTGACTGACCATTACCAGATACCGCATGCGGTCTCCTCTCGACCTGCCGTGTGTCGCACGGCTTTGCTTTTTGCTGAGATTATTG
>CABUHP010000010.1 GCA_902491415.1 uncultured Collinsella sp. | reverse complement strand
TGCAATGGCGCATAACGATTATGACGGCACTGCTGACGTGTGCGGCGTGCGTGCTGACGAACTGCCTGGTCGGCTATACGGGCATGCGCTACATGGATGCCATCGGCAGTAACATCTCGGCCTTTAACGCAACCGGCGAAGATTCGCCCCAGGCGTTCGACCCAACGAAAGCGACCCCTGATGACAAGGTCACGATCGTCGTAAACGACGCACAAGAGTCTTTTGGCACGACAACCTGGTGCATCACGGCTGGAGGCACACTCCTTGGCGGCGTGCTGGCATACTTTGTGAGTGGCCGTGCACTCAAACCGCTACGAGCTTTTGCCGCCCAGGTTGAGCGCGTGCAGCCTGACAACCTAAGCGAAATCAGACTCAGTGAAGATGCGCCCACCGAGCTACAACGATGTAGCGCCTCTTTCAACGACATGATCGCCCGTCTTGGCGAAGGGTTCTCTGCACAGCGTCAGTTTACCGGCAACGCCGCACACGAGCTGCGCACCCCGCTCGCCCTTATGCAAGCACAGATTGAGCTATTCATCTCCGAGCGCTCCGGTTTGCAACCCGAAACAGTCGAGCTGCTCGGCCTGCTACAAGAACAAACCGAGCGCATGTCTCGAATGACCAAGGTATTGCTCGAGATGAGTGAGCTCCGCAGCGTTCCTTGCGAGGACGATGTCGAACTTGGCCCCTTGTCCGAAGAGGTCCTCACCGATCTTGCGCCACTTGCCGAGAATAAGGACGTAACCCTCGATTGCACCGGAGATGCTCTGATAACCGGAAGTGATACGCTCCTCTATCGGCTGGTGTTCAATCTGGTCGAAAACGCCATCCGCTACAGCCGCTCCAGCTCGACTGTCAACGTCTCCATCAGCGACAGCGACAGCCACGTGCTCCTGCGAGTCAAAGATGAGGGCCCGGGAATACCCAGGCAGTACCGAGAGAGCATCTTCCAGCCGTTCTTTCGTCTAGACAAATCCCGCAGCAGGGCATACGGCGGCGCAGGACTCGGGCTAGCGCTTGTTTGGGAGATTGCAGCCCTACACGGCGGCACGGTAGAGGTCGAAGCAAGTTCCGAGAACGGGACTACCATGCTCGTGACCCTCTCAAAGGGGGCCACCACGTGATCCGACTGTCCAGGGGTCCCACTCGGCATTGCGAAACGCGTCCCAAAACTTGGACATGAGAAATGGGAGGCAGTTCGCATCTGTGCCGAGGACGAAGTCCTGGCGGGAATTCAGGATGCGCAGAGGAAGCTTACGGCAGAAAACCCCGACAGAGTCGTGACCGTCGGCGGCAACTGTATGGCGTCGCTTGCCCTCTTCGATTACCTGCACGGGAAATACGAGAACGTTGGAATCGTCTGGATCTATGCGCATCCGGATGTATCCACGCTGAATGATGGCTACCCCAACGCTCACGCCATGGTACTTGGCAACCTTTTGGAACAGGGTGCACCGCAACTCGTTTCGCGGATGCGGCATCCGGTGTTTAAGCCGAGCGATGTCCTGCATGTCGGGCTACAGCAGCTCCACGACTATCAGGAAGTTTGCTTAAACAAGCATAGGTGTTGCGGTTTTAGCCGATGTCCTCATGGAGGAAAACGACATGCTGGGTCTGTCTGATTAAAGTCCAACAGTTTCCATGAGGCATCTAGCACGGTAAAAGCTAAAGACCCGGGAGATCCCAAACTGTCAACCATCTTTACGGGTGCAAGGGAAACGGGCAAGACAGCCCCCTCTCGCTCCTATCCGAAACGGCGCTTGAACACGGCTGGATTGCAGCGAATGTCTCCGCCATGCCCGGCATGCTCGAAGATATCATCGAGCACACAAAGGAGGCCGCAGGCCGTTACCTCTCGCAGCCCCATACACGCATGAGCGGAGTTCAAGTTGGGCAGCGGGGCGGTTTAGCGCGCCAATATAATCAAATCGTGCACTTCCATAGCCTCTCGTCTACGTGGTGTACCGTCGTCTCCCCTTTTATCAGAGTTGGGCGATTTCAGGCACCCGAGCTGAACTCAAATTGAACTCAACGATGCCTTATCGGTCGAGGGCGTCCTAGCGAGAATATACAGAGGCGCACATTTCGCAGGGAACCTCCCATTCGTTATCATATCGGGATGCTGTCAAGGCAGCGTCAATGCGTTCGACCTACACCTTCTCGCTTTTCGAGGCCTCGTCTGCAGGACCATCGGAATCGATACGGAATCGATCGGCATACCATTCATCCGAAGCAATCACCTTATGGAGCATCTGGAGATGCAGGTCGACATAGTGGCAGAACGCCTTGCCGCATTCCACGAGAGGCGCATTGTTTCTCTCGTTGGGCTCGGCTCCAAAATTAAACTCGACCTCATAGCTCTCCCCAGGCACACCCATGCTCGGCAGAACATCAATGGAGAAGTGGACGAATCCAGACGTCACCTTGTATACATCTTTTACCTTTGGATCGAACTTCTCGAGTAAGTCTTGAAGTCTTCCATCGGACATCTTCTCACCCGAGAAATCTTTCAGCTTGTTCACAGGCACACCTTGAAACGCCTGCTTGAGAAAGTCATCCTGGTCTTCGGCGGCGAATAATGCGAATGTCCGCAGGCAGACTCCAACCTGTGCGCGGAGAAGCTGGGCGACGCAAACAAGATTCCTCGACTCGAGCATGGAGATGAATCCGTCTATCAGTCTCATCGCATACTCAGAGGAGGATGCCAGATATAGATCCCATTGGGTAAAGTCGCCGTTCATGAAGGGAATCACTGCATTGCGCTCGGCGACTCTCAAGGCACTCAGGCTTTGTTCTATTTTCTCAGCTTCTTGTTTGAACTGTTCGCTATCCAAAATGCCCCCAAATGCCGGCTTCTCAACAAATCAAAAAAGCAGGAGAGACAGAGATTAGGTTCCTGCTCCACTGAACCCGCGCTTCCAGTCGAGACACTCCTCCTCGAAGATCTCCCCAGAGTCCCGTCTCTCGCGCCCCTCACGGAACTGTCCATATCAGTGTAGCCAATCCAAGCACAGCCCCACCGCACGGCCCAGTCGTTTCCGGTCCTGCGTGGCCCCATGAAGGCGGAAGGGCGTGGTTGTCGTCATCGCGTTCCTTTCTCCTCATACCTTTTGGGCATGCGTCACGGGCCCCCGCGCGGCGCCGAGAGCGAATCGGCGCAGGCTTGGGGCCAGTTGCGTAGAGGTTGAGATTCGGGTTTCGCCGGCTTACGCAGCTTGGCGGGCAGAGCGCCCGGGCTCGCTGCGCCTAGGGCGCGGCGGGATCCGCGACGCCGGAGGTGTCGATCTCGCCCAGATTGGCGAGCTGCTCGATGAGGGGGAGGCCCATCGGGTCGTCCACCTCGACGCCGCCGAGCACGATGGTGCTGTCGCGCGTGTCGATTTGGGTTGTGAACACGGCCGGGTCGAAGCCCGAAGCGATAAAGCCAATGCCCGCGAGGACAACACCCGCGGCAACGAGCCCGCCCGCCACGGCGAGGTAGATCTTCTTCGCGCTGGTCATGGTACTCACTCCTTTCTACGCCGCGAGATGCGCGGCAGCGCCGCCCTTCTCGCCCTTGCCCTTCCAGAAGGGCGAGGCGGCCTTCCTCGCCCAGAGCGCCGAAAGGCGCGCAATTTGTTTTGAGGCGGCCCAAGCGCCAGCACCAACGAAGAGCGCCACGCCGACGAGGTCGAGCCCCACGCCCGCCGAGGCGAGGGCGTACGGGAAGTGGCCGATGGTGACGCCGCTTACGGCAAGCAGGAGCTCAACTACGCCCACGCCCCCGAGTGCCGCCGCGACGATCCACACGCAGAGTGCCAGCAGCCAGATGCAGATATAGACCGTGACGGCCACGGCGGCGAAGGCGGCGAGCAGCGGCACCCACACCGGGGAGCCCACGATGGTCAGCACCCACAGCAGCGTGGTGCTGCGCCGGCGCGTCCTCGCGATCGCGCGCGGCACGGCGGGCAGGTCGTCGAGCGTGGCCTCCGCCACCTCGCCGGGTGTGCCCATGGCGGCCACGGCCTCCTCCTCGCTCATACCGTCCTCCATGCGGTCAGCGATGGCCTCCGCATAGAACGCCTTGGTCTCCTCCACCTGCTCGGCCGGCAGGCAGGCGAGCAGCTCGCCCAACCGGCCCAGAAACTCATCGCGCGTCATGGTGCGCCCCCTCAACGTATGCGTAAATCTCCCGTACGGACGGCCACTCGGCCAGGAACTCCTCGATGCGTGCTCGCCCGTCGTCCGTGATGCGGTAGTACCGGCGCAGCCGCCCGTTGTGCTCGGCGGAGCGCGCCGTGATGCACCCGGCTTTCTCCAGGCGCTTGAGCAGCGGGTAGAGCGTCGACTCCGTGAGCCCCATGCTCGCCGGTACGTCCTTCACGATCTGGTAGCCGTAGGACTCCTCGCCGGAGACGGCCGCGAGCACGCAGGCCTCCAGGAAGCCGCGCTTCATCTGTGCCTCCATCCGCACACCTCCTCTCGTCATATACTATGCTATACTCACTATACGATGCAAGGTATTAGACGTCAACTCTCATCGCGAAGATTCTCCGGCCCCTGCGCGCTGCGAACGTGATGTCGCGGGGCGGTTGGCATTATGCATGAAACGTCAAGTAACGCTCTTTTGATCCACTTCCACTCGGCCCCATTCGCCTTGTACAACGCCCCCTTTCAACCTTGGGTTCAAGAGAGCCGCTAGGCTGGACGTGCCGGACGGTAAAGTCCTGGACGCCATGGTGAACTTCTCCGATGCCATGGGGGTCATGGGTCTACGCCGATGGAGTCCCACGTACGCGGCAGGGCTCGCCCGTCACCGCTGGTCGCCGGACGGTCCCCACGCCCCGCTCGCCAACGCGCAGGCGACAGCAGCAGTCCAGCGCTGGCTGGAGACGCCGGAATGCCCAGAAGATGCGTTTCCCATCGCTGCGGCAGAGCTTTTTGCAGGGGTGGCAGTTTTTCTATATCCCAAGGTCAGATAGGCTTCGGTAGCCACCTTGGAAGCATCGCCAATAGACTCTTCCTTTATACGTTCGGCATAATCGTAGGCGATACCCACAAATTCCAGTCCCGAGCAACAGGAGTACAATTGCTGCAATTGTTGCCAGCTGTTGGGAGATGGAAGATGGACTGCGATGGCTACCCGCGCATTCCCATGCCGTTGATGTGCACCGCCTTTGTGCCGGGGCAGATTGACGCTGCGGTTGCAGGCATTTCCGACCCCGATTCACGCACCATCGCCACGGCAGAAGCGCTGTACTTTCGCGGACAGGCCACGCTCGCTGCCAAGACGGCGCGCCCCTATCTTGACGCCACCGATCGCACTGCGCTATTCCGCATGCCTTATCTGCGGATATGCCAGTCTGTCGCTCAACCGTATCGCCGATGCCCGCCGTTGCCTTGCGGGCATCCTCGATACGCCAACTGACGAGGAATCGCCCGCCGTCCACGCCACGCATATCCTGTTCGCCTCCGCTGCGAGCGTCCTGCTGCACCTGCCTTCCCCGCATTCCGCCGAAGAGTTTTATCCGCTTGCGGCGCATCTGCCCGAAGGCCTGCGCCTGTTCGCCAGCTACGTGATGGCGCATGCCCTATACCTGCGCGGCGAATATGGCCGCAGTCTGGGCATGGCGGAAAACGCCCTGATCATGAAACAGGGAAGTTATCCCATCTCGGAGCTGTTCCTGCACCTGTCGGCTTCCATGGCCTGCATGAGCCTCAAGGACATCGACGCCGCAAAGGCACACTTCGGAGCCGCTTGGGACGTTGCGCGTCCCGACGGCCTTGTCGAACTTATCGGCGAGCACCACGGCCTTTTGCAGGGGCTTATCGAGGCGTGTCTAAAAACGCAATACCCTGACGACTTCGCACGCATCATCGAGATTACGTATCGATTCAGTTACGGCTGGCGGCGCATCCACAACCCCGATTCGGGCGAGGACGTGGCCGACGATCTAACGACCACGGAATTCACCATGGCCATGCTCGCCTGTCGCGGGTGGACCAACGCCGAAATCGCACGCCATATGGGAGTATCGCCGGGCACCGTCAAAAACCGCCTATCAGGAGTGTATGCCAAGCTTGGTATCGGAACTCGCGCCGAGCTGGTTGCCCACATGTTGCGCTAGCGGCCAGACTGCCCGGCGTATCGAAAGCGCTCCGGGGGCCTGACGCTTTCGCGCACTCAAATTGGACATTTTGACCCTTGAACGGCACTACCGCCACGGGACACCTTCTCGCAAAATTGGATTATTTCCTCCGATGTTTGCGGGATGGGAGCCAAAGATGCTTGATCGCCGTTCGTTACTTGTTGCCGGAGCGTCCTCGCTGGCGAGCATTATGTTGCCGCGCGTGCCGGGAAGCGCAAACGCCTTCATATTGCCGTTCGCGCCCACCGAAGCCTATGCCGACGAAAAAGACCCCTTCAGGGTGCTCGTTCTCTCGCGCACCATGTTTGGTGTGGTCGTGGTCGACGTCGCCAACAAGAATACGCCCATCGCGGGTGCCCAGGTCACGCTCACATCGCGCTATGCCGCAGGCAAGCAGCTCACCGCCACGACCGATGACGAAGGCACGGCCATCTTTGAGGTCGCGCCGCTTTCGGAAGGCTACGTGGACGAGGCAACGCTTCTCGACGCATACGACTTTAACGGCGGCATCTCCATTAGCACGGCAGGCTACCGCGATGTCGAGATTCCCCTTGTGCGCATCCAGGGCGGCACCGCTATTACCGCACCCACACGTCCGCTCTCCGATGGCGAGCCGTACTTTCGACAGCTCACGTTCGACGAATGGGACATCCAGTACGCCGATGCCACATTTATGGCAATGCCGAAGGACGACACGGCAAACGAGCAACCCGACACGCACGCCTTTACCGTGCAGGCACATCTGCCACAGGGTGGACAGGCAACGCTGTGCATCAACAAAGTGACGCCCGCCGCGGGCAGCTCACCCGAAACCTTCACGCAGATTGGCCAAGTCAAGGCCAGCGCATCGGGCGCGGATAATCTGGCGACGTTCACACTCGAAGACAAGTTCCTCGATGCGGCATCGGGCCTTCTGGAAGAAGGATGCAAGCTGCGCTTTGTCCTCGACTATCAGGGCAAAACCTACACGCTCTCCTCCCCCATGGCCGTTGTCACCGCGCCGGCCGCAAAGGCGGAATCGGGCTCGACCACCATCATTCCCACCACCATGGACCAAGAGATCACTCCGTTTGATTTCCCCGCGGCGTTTCCCGGTATCGGCGGCAATAAGTTCACGTGTTGGATGCCCACATTTCCCATTCTGTTCGATTTCTCGTTTGCTGGATACGTGCTGTTTGGCGGAGGATACAAACCAGCCAGCTATATGAACGATTCGGGCAACCCTGATCCGGAATACTGGAAGAAGTCACCGCGCGAGTCGGGCGCCAAGCAGGCAAACCGCTACCTCGACGAAATGGAGGGGAAGTGGAACCAGTACAAGAGCATGAGTGCCGGTTCGGGCACCGACCCAAGAAACACCAAGCTCCTTCGCCACCATTGCACGCTGCTATTCACGATGGATATCGCAACACAGGTGTACGGCTCGCTCGCCTACGATTGGGTGGGCAAAACCTGGGGTAACAACAACGACCCCGCATACGGCAATATTAAGGCCCTCTTCCAGGTAAGAACCGACCTCAATTGGACAGAACAGTTTACCCTAGGACCGGTGCCGTTTTTCCTAAACGTCAACCCCTGGGTGCTGGCGAAGCTGGCGCTCGCCGTGGGTGCCCACACGCACGGCAGCGGCGCGGCGTTTTTCAAGAACATTTCGCTCGACTATTCAAACACCTCGGGCTCATTCACTATCCAGATCGGGCTTGCCGTCACCTTTGGCGCCGGCGTTGCAGGCGTCGCTTCGTCCGCCGTGCGCGGTGCCGCATCCCTCACACTGTTCATTGGGTACGAGAAGGCGGACGGCCACCAGCTTCCGCGGCTGCGCGTAGGTGCAGACGTGGATGTCGACGTGATACTCCAGTTTGTCATGTTCAAGTGGACCACCAAGGCTTGGTCGGGGTCGTGGCCCACACTCCTCGATTCGTGGAATATGTCGGTGAACAATGGCAACCAGTATGTGCTCCAGCGCTCTGAGCTCGCATTGGGTGGAGATACGCCCTATACGCTGGATGCCCGCTTTGGCGCGACCGGCAATGCCGAGGCAGGTGGTGTGCCGCAGTTTATCGCGTCGGCTACCATCGTCACCAATGCCGAGCTGCTCGCACGCGCCGAGGTTAAGGCCACTGCCGTAAACGTCGCTTCTGTCGTACGCGATTGGAATCAAGCGGTCACGCGTATTGAGCTCGAGGCGGATGCAGAGAGCGACGACACGGGACAGGTCGAACATTTCGTCCATGCACTGATGGAAAACGACGAAAACGCCGCGCCGATGTACGAGTACGCCTATATCGGCCAGACGACGAACGCCGTTGCTGACCCGAACGCCAATTCTGCCGGCGTGTCGGAGGACGAGCGTGGCGGCATCAAACCCTCGAGCGACAACGTGCTGTTTGCTGGCGTGCTCAGCGAAGCCCACATGAAGCTGGCAATGATTGCCGGCGTAGAATGCCTGTTCCGTATCGCCTCGGTGCGCTACGGCGACAATGGTCGCTCGCGCCTGGTGGTGCACACAAAGGCAAACGGCACGTGGTCCGCTCCCACGCCCGTGGACTTTCCCCTTGGGTTTGGCGAGGGCGACGTGGAGCGCGACAGCATATACGATTACGACTTCGACGTAGTGGAATATACGGACGGAAGAGGAAACCAGGACGCCTACGTGCTGCTGGTCTCGGGCGAGCGCCCCGCCGGCGACGACACCCTTTTCGATATGGCAAGCACAGCCGGCATACTGTCCGTTGTGCGCCTGCGCATAAGCAACGACGGAGTTCGCGTGGTATCGCACACGTCGTGGCGCAGCATCTCGCGCGGCCGCCTTCAGGAGGATGGCTACCATTGCCTGCAGTGCCCACGCATCACGGTGGGCAAGACACTTGTCAACGGGCGCCTGTCGGGCGCCTACCTCCACCGCCGCGGAACCACCGCAGAAAAGGCGCTCGGCAGCGAGGCCGAGGTTGCGCTGGAGTGCTTTACCCTGTGGTCGGACGTTTCGGGCGACAGCCTGACGTTCCGCCAAGTTCTCCGCTTTCCGCAGGCACCGTCGAGCATCGAGCTCGGCGCGCCCGAGAATATCAACGGCAAAATGGTGGTGCCCGTTGCATACGAGACCGCAGGCGGTTGTGGCTGTGCATCGTACGCCGTGATCGGCCAGTCCATTGCGGGCTGGGGCGGTATGTCGCCAGATGCCACAGTACCCCACGCGGTGCCGTGGCCGCAGCACACGGGCTTTTTGGCAACTGTCAACGAGCAGCTGCAGCATGTTACGTGGACGCGAGGCGCATCGGCATTTGCAACGCAGCCCGTGGGTGCCGCAGGCTGTGGCCCGGCATCGTTTAGCGTAAGCAACAACGGCAGGTGCGTGCTCTATGTAGAGAACACCGATGGCAAGGTGGGACAAACCTACGACGAAGAAGGCAACCCGGTTGCAGTGATGGGCAAGCACTTCCGCATCTTCGCCAGCACCTTGACGGGCGATCTGTTCACGGAGCCGTTTGTGATGTGCGAGCTGGACCATCCCGTCGATCAGATAACGACATTTTTGACGTCGGGAGGCATGCTCTCCGCGCTCGCCACGCACATTGTGAGCGCGGAGAAGAGCGAGGCAGAGCTGCACGACATCGAAGTGCCCTTGGTGGCGTGCACCACTCCGACGGGCGCCGTTGCTACCTCGGGCGCGGTGGTACCCGGAGCAGCAGGCGAATCCTTCATGGTCACGGTGCGAAACGACGGCAACACCTTACTGACCGCCGGCACGATCGATCTGTACCGAGAGGGCTCCAGCCAGCCGTTCTCCAGCGCATCCATCGGATTCGGAGTGAACGCACGCATGGCTTCGATCTACGATCCAGAGCTTGCCGAGGACGCTTCGGCCAACGATACGGCACACGTGAAGTACGCGCTCGAGACGCTGGGCGCACGTTTTGCAACGCACCCGCTGGTAGCCGACAACGGCAACGCCGTGCTGGCACCGGGTTGCACGGCACAGTTCCGTATGAGCTTCGCCATCCCCGAGAGTTGGAGCGACGAAGTGGGCAAACGCGTAACGCTGTATGCGAAGGCGCGTAATCTGGTGGTGCTCGATCCCGTAACGCTCGAAGAAATTCGACCGGGCGCGAACTCGGCGCTGGGTGCTGTACTGCACGAGCTCCACGTGCCCGACGCGGCATGCGAACGCTCAGAAGTTCAGGTCGGCGTATGCGACAGCGCGGACGCCACAGGGCTTCACGACGCCCCGATGACGGCGGACGGCGATGGTGGCTCAAGTGGCGGCGGTACTGACGGGGGCGGCGGCTCCGGCGGAAGCAGCTCCGGCAGTGGCAAGGACCACGGCACTAACAAGCGCTCCGGAAAAGCGGGCGCGCTTGCGGGCACGGGCGATGCCAACGCTCCCCTCACGGCAGCCGCTGCAGCACTCGCCGCGGCAGGCGCCGGCCTCGTCGCCTACAGTGCCCGCCGCACGGCGCTCGAGATCGACACCGCCAATGAGGCCAATTCGGATAGGCCTCGCTAGCTCCTAGTTACTTTTGTGAGAGGCGCCGACTCGGCTCATCGAACATCAAATGGGCTGGTTCTGAATACCCAGAGCCAGCCCATTACGCATTAGATGTCGTCAGAGGAGTCGAGTTCTGCCTCGAGCTTGGCACGCCGTCTTTTCGCCAACAATCCGCATGGCGCGTTTTTGACAAACGCGTCCAACCGCAAACGCAGCAGGACGCATTCGACCGCTTTCAAACTTACTCGGACAGAGCCGACTCGGTTTTGTCCGAGTAAACGAATCTCCATCGAACTCCGAACGATTGTTCGATGGATTTCGTGTTGGTTGGAATCGTCTGTGGGCTGGGCTATGCTACCTTGACTATCTATATGACTTAAACGCAGCAAAGGAGCACCGAGAGAGCGAGTATGGCAAAAAACACCGCAAACTATGGTAACGACAGTATCCGCCAGCTCAAGGACGAGGAGCGCGTACGCCTGCGCCCCGCCGTCATCTTTGGCTCGGACGGACTCGACGGCTGCGCGCATGCCGCCTTCGAGATCCTGTCCAACGCCGTTGACGAGGCGCGCCAGGGCTACGGCAAGCTCATCACCCTTACCGCCTTTCGCGATGGTTCCATTCAGGTAGAGGACAACGGCCGCGGCTGCCCGCTCGACTGGAACCCCTCCGAGAAGCGCTTTAACTGGGAGCTCGTCTTTTGCGAGCTCTACGCAGGTGGCAAATACAACAACAACCAGGGCGGCGACTACGACTTCTCGCTCGGTACCAACGGCCTGGGCTCGTGCGCGACCCAGTACGCCTCCGAATACATGGACGTCACGGTTTGGCGCGACGGCAACAAGTACTCCCTGCACTTTAAAAAGGGCAAGGTCGTTGGCGCCAAAAAGAAGGCACTCGAGATTGAGCCCAGCGACGAGGACCGTACCGGCACCACCATCAAATGGCGCCCCGATCTTGAGGTCTTTACCTCCATCAGCATCCCCCACGATTGGTATCGCGAGACCATGCGCCGCCAGGCCGTGGTCAACGCCAACGTGACCTTCCGCCTGCGCATTGAGGGCGACGATGGCGAGTTTTCCGAAGAGGACTTTTGCTATCCCAAGGGCATCGAAGACTACGTGCTCGAGAAGGTCGGTACCGACTACCTCACCGAGCCCTTCTTTATCGAGGCCGACCGTCGCGGTCGCGATCGCGAGGACCTGCCCGACTACAATGTAAAGATCACCGCGTGCATGTGCTTCTCGCGCACCATCATGATGCAGGAGTACTACCACAACTCATCGTGTCTCGAGAATGGCGGCTCGCCCGAGAAGGCCGCCCGCAGCGCTCTGACCAGTGCCATCGATGCTTACATTAAGCAACAGGGCAAGTACAACAAAAACGAGAGCGGCATTAAGTGGCAGGACGTCCAGGACTGTCTGGTGCTGGTGACCAACTGCTTCTCCACCCAGACGTCCTATGAAAACCAGACTAAGAAGGCCATCAACAACCGCTTTATCCAGCAGGCTATGACGGCCTTCTTTAAGGAGCGGCTCTCGACCTACCTAATCGAGAACAAAGACGCTGCCAACAAGATCATGGAGCAGGTGCTCATCAACAAGCGTTCGCGCGAGAACGCCGAGAAGACGCGTCAGAGCATCAAGACCAACCTACAGCAGAAGACCGACATGGCCAACCGCGTGCAGAAGTTCATCGACTGCCGCTCCAAGGACAAGAGCCGCCGCGAGATCTACATCGTAGAGGGCGACTCGGCAGCAGGCGCCATTCGCACCTCGCGCGATGCCGAGTTCCAAGGCGTTATGCCCGTCCGCGGTAAGATCCTCAACTGCCTGAAGGAAGACTATCCGCGCATCTTTAAGTCCGACATCATCATGGACCTCATGCGCGTGCTGGGCTGCGGCGTGGAGATCAAGGACAAGCGCATCAAAAACCTTGGTGCCTTTGACCTGGACAACCTCAACTGGAACAAGGTCATCATCTGTACGGACGCCGACGTCGACGGTTACCACATCCGCACGCTCGTGCTCACCATGCTTTACCGCCTGGTGCCCACGCTTATCGACGAGGGTTACGTGTATATCGCCGAGTCGCCGCTCTACGAGATCAACTGCAAAGAGAAGACCTACTTTGCCTACACCGAGCTCGAGAAGAACGGCATCCTCAAGGAGATTGGCGACCAAAAGTGCTCCATCAACCGCTCCAAGGGTCTTGGTGAGAACGACCCGGACATGATGTGGCTCACCACCATGAACCCCGAGACGCGTCGCCTGATCAAGGTGGAGCCCGAGGACGTCACCAAGATGGAGACCATGTTCAATCTGTTGCTGGGCAACGACGAGGCAGGCCGCAAGCGCCATATCTCCGAGCACGGCAAGGAATACCTGGACCAGCTGGACCTGCAATAGCAGCAAATCGATAACGACGGCCCATAAGAAGTTCAAGAGGATATCGTGGCAAAGAAGAAGACGAAGAACCAGCCAAAGAAAAAGCAGGTCAACGCCGAGAACGTCATCGGCCTGCACTCCGAGGTCACCGACCAGCCGATCACGCAGACGCTCGAGGTCAACTACATGCCCTACGCCATGAGCGTCAACGTCTCGCGTGCGTTCCCCGAGATCGACGGCTTTAAGCCCTCGCACCGCAAGCTGCTCTACACCATGTACAAGATGGGTCTGCTCAAGGGCGAGCGCCAGAAGAGCGCCAACATCGTGGGCCAGACCATGAAGCTCAACCCGCACGGCGACGCCGCGATCTACGAGACGATGGTGCGTCTGGCCACCGGCAACGAGGCGCTTCTTGCCCCCTTCGTAGAGTCGAAGGGCAACTTTGGCAAGTACTATTCGGGCGACCTGAGCTACGCCGCCTCGCGTTATACCGAGGCCAAGCTCTCCCCCATCAGCGCCGAGATCTTCAAGGACATCGACAAGGACCCGGTCGACTTCGTCGACAGCTACGACGGTGCCATGAAGGAGCCGCGCCTGCTGCCCACCACGTTCCCCAACATCCTTGTCTCGGCCAACAAGGGCATCGGCGTCGCCATGGCGTCCGACATCTGCGGCTTCAACCTCAACGAGGTCTGCACCGCCACGATGCACTACCTGCAGGATCCCGACTGCGACCTGCTCGAGTACATGCCCATGCCCGACTTCTCGACCGGCGGCGAGATCATCTACCGCCGCGAGGAGATGGAGAAGATTATTGAGACCGGCCTGGGCAGCTTCCAGATCCGCTCCCGCTGGCGTTGGATTCCCGAAGAGCGCATCATCGAGGTCTACGAGATCCCCTACACCACCAAGACCGATGTCATCATCGAACGCATCGTCAAGCTCTCCAAGGAAGGCAAGGTCAAGGAGATCGCCGACATCCGCGACGAGACAGACCTTTCGGGTCTGCGCATCGCCATCGACCTTAAGCGCGGCGTCGACCCCGACAAGCTCATGGCCAAGCTCTATCGCTCGACCACGCTACAGGATTCGTTCTCGTGCAACTTCAACGTGCTCGTCGATGGCTATCCCCGTGTTATGGGCGTGCGCCAGATCCTGCACGAGTGGGTCAAGTGGCGTATTGAGTCCACACGTCGCCGCATTAACTATGACCTGGGCAAAAAGTCCGAGCGCCTGCACCTGCTGCACGGCCTCGAGGCGATCTTGCTCGACATCGACAAGGCCATCGCCATCATCCGCGGCACCAAGCTCGAAGCCGAAGTCGTGCCCAACCTTATGAAGGGTTTCGACATCGACGAGACCCAGGCCGAGTTTGTTGCCGAACTTAAGCTCCGCAACATCAACGAGGAGTACATCCTCAACCGCACCAAGGACATCGCCAAGCTCGAGGGTGAGATTGCCGAGCTTGAGGAGATTCTCTCGAGCGAAGACAACATCAAGAAGGTCATCAGCGATGAGCTGGCAGCAGTCAACAAGAAATATGTGATGCCGCGCCGCACGGGCAGGATCGAGCCCCATGAGGTCGTCGAGGTAAGCCTGGAGCCCGAGGTCGAGGAGTACCCGGTGACCATCATGCTCTCGCGCGATGGCTACCTTAAGAAGATGACGGACCGCGTGCTCAAGAAGGCGACCACGCTCAAGTACAAGGACGGCGATAAGCCCTTTATCGAGTTCCCGTCCTCCAACACCCACGAGCTGCTGGTCTTTACCAACAAGAGTCAGGTATACAAGTGCAAGGTCGCGACGTTTGAGGATACCAAGTCGGCCCAGCTGGGCTCGTACCTGCCGACCGATCTTGAGATGGAACCCGACGAGAGTGTCATCTGGGTCATCGACCCCGAGGATTACAAGGCCGACGTGCTGTTTGTCTTTGAGAACGGCCGCGTGGTGCGCGTCGCGCTTTCTGGATACGTCACCAAGACCAACCGCAAACGCCTCAAGAACGCCATCTACGGTGGCAGCAAGCTGCTGTATGCCCAGGTGCTCAACACAGATCGCGACATCGCGCTGGTCTCGAGCGACTATCGTTTGATGAACTTCAACACGTCGCTGCTCAAGACCAAGACGACCACCAACACGCAGGGCGTCCAGGCCTTTACAGCCAAGAAGGGTCGCTTGGTCACCACCGTCGGCACGACCGAAGAGATCCTTGGCGCCGGCGTCTCGGCCGAGAAGTTCACCGCGCAGAGCCTGCCCTCCGCCGGTGCCCTCATGAAGGAAAACGACATGCCGAGTTTGTTTGACTAGGTACCACGGCAACGAGACCGTTAGATACTTCGCAAAGCGACGAGGCCCGGAGCGCAACGACATTGCGCCCGGGACTCGTCGTTTTTCTTCTCAACTATTTCTTAACGCAGATTAATTGATTTCTGCTTATTTTTCTGCGTTAAAAAATGTCAGCGCCACTGCTTCGATGCCCTTTGGTCGGTCGTTAGCAAAACTTGCAAAAATTAGCAAAACTTGCAAAAATTAGCACAACTTGCAAAGGAGACACCATGGAGTACAGCAAGAACCCCTTTACCCCGACGTTCGGAAGTATCCCTCCCTTTCTAGCGGGTCGCGAGCATATTCTGCGTGACATCAACCGTGGTTTTATCAACGGCCCGGGAGATCCAAACCTGTCGACTATTTTTACGGGCGCAAGGGGAACGGGCAAGACGGCGCTTCTCTCGCTCCTTTCAGAAACGGCGCTTGAACACGGTTGGATCGCAGCAAATGTCTCCGCCATGCCAGGCATGCTCGAAGATATTATCGAGCGAACCAAAGAAGCCGCAGATAGCTACCTCTCACAGCCTCATGCGCGCATAAACGGCGTTCAAATTGGTCCAGTGGGCATCGATTGGACATATGCTCAAGAGGTCCAGGGCAACTGGCGCACACGCATGAATGGCATCTTTAAGCAACTCGAAAAACATGACATCGGACTTCTCATTACCATCGATGAAGTCACCGTCGATCTCGAAGAAATGCTTCAATTTGCCTCTGTTTACCAGCACTTTGTACGCGAAGGTAAAAAAGTTGCCCTACTCATGGCAGGACTGCCCTACAAAGTATCGGCGTTGCTGCGTAACGATTCCGTCTCGTTCCTCAGGCGTTCCCAATATCATCAGTTAGGACGAATCACTGACGTTGAAATTGCAAACGCGTTTCGCAAAACCGTTGAGGCCGGAGGACGTTCAATCACACCAGAAGCGCTCGAGAATGCTGTGAAGGCCGTCGACGGATTCCCCTACATGATGCAGCTCGTCGGATATCGCACTTGGGATGTTTCGGAGAACTCGCCCCAAATCAGTGCATCCGATGTCCAGCAGGGTTCCCTACTCGCACGCATGGAGCTGCGTGATCGCATTCTCGAAACGACCTATCGAGAGCTTTCCGATAAAGACATTGAGTTTTTACTCGCGATGCTGCCCGATTCTGGCCCCAGCAGGGTCTCGGAGATAGCCAAACGCATGGGCGTCGCCAGCAACTACGCAAGCCAATACAAACGCCGCCTTCTCGAGGACGGCGTTATCGGGGAACGTGGACGTGGCCTCGTCGGCTTCGACATCCCCGCGTTCAGGGAATTCTTGAACGAGAAGGCGTTTTAGCACACCGGAATTGTCCGCGGGAGCATCGTTGCATGGCAATCAGCAATCCTCTTGGTAAGGGCAGCAAGCATTTCCGCTTGTGCTGATTGCCATGCGCTCCTCTTGTCCTTAGGCGAGCTTGCGGGCGAGCTCGCGCACCTCTTCCAACTTGGGCGAGGAGGCCATGCTGTCGCGCTCGGTCATGCCGCTAATGGTGACAATGCCTTGGTCCTCCCACTTGCAGTACGCGCAGGTTGACTTGTACATAGCGATCGCCGCATCATAGACGCCCTCGCTGTGGCTATCGAGCAAAAGGGCCGTCTTGGTGAACGGGAAGCCCGTAGCACCAAAGACGTACAGGCGGTCGATGGCGGCCTTTTCCTGCGCGGTGATATCGAACCAGTAGATAGGCGAGGCGAAGACGACCATATCGGCGCCTTTCAGCAACTCGATCACGTCGGCCATGTCATCTTTCTGCACGCAATTGCCCTCGTGGGCGAAGCAATACTGACACCCCAGGCAACCAGCGATTTTCTTGCTGGCAACGCGGACGACCTCGACCGTATGGCCGACCTCACGCGCGGTCTCGGCAAACGCCTCGACCATGGTATCGGTATTGGCGCCCTTACGCGGGCTGCCGCTCAATACAACGATTTTCATAGGATTCCCTCTCCTTCATGCTGCAGGCGCGCAGCATGTTTTCTTGTAACCAAAACGAATGGAGTTAATCAATCGCCTCGTTTTCGCTACTCCCACTCAGTGACTAATCCAGTCTGAGTGTTGTCGATGCGTGTCGTGTCGTACCGCCTATGGGCTGATTCGTGCGCAATTTGGGCGAATCAGGCCCTTGATTCGCGATTTCAGGAATGACTCAATTGATTCGCAAAACCGCAGGTCGCTCCTTTAATCACTCCCTGGTTTCCGCCGTGGTTCGTAGCGGGTGGCGTGAAAAGGGGTGATTCAAAGGATCGGAGAGATGCCTATAGCGCAATCGTCTGGTATTGGCGCGGTGAGGGACTTCTCACCTCCATCAGTCCAAATCGTCAAGCTCCGAAAGACGTCGAGCTAGAGAAAAGAACCTATTTCCCGTCATGGATTGGGTTTACCTGCATGACTAGAGCCCTGATGTAATTGGCTGGATCACCGTTCCGGGAACCAGTATCGACCTACCTGTCCGCCAAGCTCCTTCTTCAGCTCCAGCCTAGTATCTGACTCGCGCCGTTATAAGCGAAAACCGAAGAGATGCGTCTTAGCCAAGAAAATAAGGTTAGCCTTAACTTACTGCATGATTCGTGTGTTATAGTTAGATGGCTCTAACTGTTTGGGGGCGATAGCCATGCACGAACGCAAGGGCTTCTGGGACAAGAATGCCAGTCGGTACGACCGTTTCATGCAAAACGACCGGGCGGCGTATGAGAAGATGTATGGGCTGATCCGGCCGGCAGTGAAAGCAAAAACCGTACTGGAGGTTGCCACCGGCACGGGGCTTATCGCAAAGAGCGTCGTGGATGCGGCGGCGCACATCGAGGCTACGGACGCCTCTGCAAAGATGATCCTTGAGGCAAAGCGGGGTAATCAATCCGCAAAGCTGCACTTTTCCGTTCAAGATATGTTCCGCCTGCCCTATGCACAGAAGTCCTTCGAAGTGGTGATCGCGTCCAACGCGCTTCACATAGTGCCGCATCCGGAAAAGGCCCTGCAAGAAATCAGGCGGGTGCTGAAGGATGACGGCGTGCTCATCGCGCCAACCTTCACCCACGCGGGAAACTCGGTTTCCGGCAAGGTAAAAGCCTTTTTCATGAGTTTGGCGGGATTCCCCCTCCACAGCAGGTGGACAAGCGAAGAATACCTGCGTTTCCTGCGTCAAAACGGCTGGGCGGTGCAGAAAAGCGCGGTGCTAAAGGCCTCGTTCCCATTGACCTATGCGGAATGCACGAAATCGGCGGGGCCAGATGTCGTTCTTTGACAACACCCGCAAGCCCG
>CABUHP010000009.1 GCA_902491415.1 uncultured Collinsella sp. | reverse complement strand
CCGTCCCCCCGCCGTTCCAGATCGAGGACGGCATCGAGACCAGCGAGGACACCCGTCTGCGCTATCGCTATCTGGACCTCCGTCGTCCCGAGATGATGGCCAACCTGCGTCTGCGCTCCGACTTCACCTTTGCCATTCGCGAGGCGCTGCACAACCGTGAGTTCATGGAGGTCGAGACGCCCTCCCTGTTCAAGTCCACGCCCGAGGGCGCTCGCGACTTCATCGTTCCCAGCCGCATCCAGCCGGGCAACTTCTACGCTCTGCCGCAGTCCCCGCAGCTCCTGAAGCAGCTGCTCATGGTCGGTGGCGTCGAGCGCTACTACCAGGTCGCCAAGTGCTTCCGCGACGAGGACCTGCGTGCCGACCGTCAGCCCGAGTTCACCCAGGTCGATATCGAGATGTCCTTCGTGGACCAGAACGATGTCATGAGCGCACTCGAAGAGGTCCTGTCCGATGCCTTCGGCCGTATGGGTGTTGAGATGCCCACGCCGCTGCGTCGCATGGACTACTGGGAGGCCATGGACACCTATGGCTCCGACAAGCCCGATACCCGCTATGGCATGCATCTGGTCGACCTGACCGACATCTTTGCCAACTCCAAGTTCAAGGTCTTCGCGACCGCCGCGAACGAGGAGGGTTCCGTCGTCAAGGCCATCAACGCCAAGGGCGCCGGTGCCTGGGCCCGTGCCAAGATCGATAAGCTCGCCGGCGTGGCCTCCACGTTTGGCGCCAAGGGCCTGGCCTGGATCGCCTTCCGTGAGGACGGCTCCATCAACAGCCCCATCGTCAAGTTCTTCTCGGACGAGGAGATGGCGGCCCTGCGCGAGCGCATGGACGTCGAGCCCGGCGACCTCGTGATGTTCGCCGCCGGCCCGCGCCTGCTCTCCGACGAGATCCTGGGCGGCATGCGTTCCCACATGGCCAATGCGCTCGAGATCAAGCGCGAGGGCCACGACTTCCTGTGGGTTGTCAACTTCCCGCTGTTCCACTGGGATGAGGACCGCAAGGCCTATGCAGCCGAGCATCAGCCCTTTACCCTGCCGACCGAGACCGACATCGCCAAGATCGAGGCCGACCCGCTGGCAGCCGGCTCCTGCACCTACGACTTTGTCATGGACGGCTTTGAGGCCGGTGGCGGCGGTATGCGTATCCACAACGCCGAGATGCAGATGTCTATGCTCAAACTCCTGGGCTTTACCGAGGAGCGTGCCGAGTCGCAGTTCGGCTTCCTCATGGAGGCCCTCAAGTTTGGTGCGCCCCCGATGGGCGGCTTCGCCCTGGGCCTGGACCGCGTGTGCATGCTGCTCACCGGCTCCGAATCCATCCGCGACGTCATGGCATTCCCCAAGACGGCCAGCGGCTCCGACCTTATGTCGGGCGCCCCGAGCGCCGTTTCTGGCGCCCAGCTCAAGGACGTCAGCCTGCGCCTGATGTAGGCGAGCGGCTACATAGTGCCTGTAACGAGGGAAGGACGCGCGCCTTCCCTCGCTTTTTATGGGACGTGCACGAGCTTTGTAAAGTCTGTAAGATGTTCGTGAAAACGTTTACGTACGAGGCTGTCTAAATTTAATATCCCGCGATGTTTAAACAAGAAGGAGTAGATGGACGCATGAAACGTATCAAGATCACGTCGTTTATCAAGCGTGCTGCGGCCGCTACGATGATTGTGACCATGGCGTCGTACTCTTTCTCGCCTGCCGTGCGCGCGATATCGGCATTGGCCGTCTCCGACAGTCAGGTGAGCGATTGGTCCGGCATCAAATCGGGCGACAACTACGTGTTTACCTTTACTGTCTCGGGCGATCCTTCGTCGCTCGGGCAGCGCGATATACGCCTTGCCTATGGAGATGGCCAGCAGCATGCTCCGCAAGATGCCCTTATCCTTACCACGTGGGGCGGCACCTACAAGGTCGTCAATTCGTGGTATAGCGATGTCGCCGGCGGCCAGGTGAGCGCATCGGGCGGCACCGTGACGGTGAGCGTCCCCGCGAGTTTTTTTGCCAACGATAGCTTTACCGCCTCGTTTGGCGGTGTCTCGCTTACGAGCGCCCAGATGGGCGGCGCCACCGATACCGGCTCGGGCGACACGGGCGACACCGGTAACCCGGGTGGCAGCACCGATTCGGGCTCGGGAACGGAACCTGGCGGCTCCGGCGATGCCGGCTCGACCGATACGTCCGATCCGGATACGGGTTCCTCGGCTTACACCGGCATCAAGATCGACGGCGATTTTTCGGATTGGGACGGTGTCGCCAAATACGACATCAAAGACCTTGATGCCAGCGGCAACCCCAAGGGTTGGGATACCGTCAACAAGGTCGCTATGGTTTGGGACGGCGACTGGGTCTACCTGTATTTTGAGTCCAATGCTGATGATCCCGGTGCCATGGCGGGCGCCGGTCCCAACAACAACGGGCAATATGCCATCACCACCGACCTGGGCAACCAGACCCTGGTGCAGCTGGGGCGCGGCCCGGCGGTGTCGGGCGTGGACGGCGCTACGGTGGCGTGCAACAACTACTCCTGGGCTCAAACGCCTCACAAATGGGAGGTTGCCATTCCGGCTTCTGCCCTGGGTGACTATAGTAAGACCATCGACTTTGGCCTGTACCAGGTCGATCCCTCCATCACCGGCGTCGCCAATCTTAAAGGCGACGATGGCGGCAAGACCTTCGACGGAATCGTCTACGACGGCAGTTACGACGACTGGGGCGGATACCCCCATTCCACCATTCAATATGCCACGGCGGGCACCGGTGAGCACACCGTGGATGCACGCGGTGCGCTTTATGCCGACAGCACCCAGCAAAAGCTTTACGGCCATGCGGTGACCAACATGTCTGCGCATCTTGCCGAGGCGGGCGGGGAGTTTAGCTCGGCGGTGTCGATTCGTATCAACAACGATAACGACCTTATGCTCACGCCGCGCTTTATTGCGGTCGATGCGAACGGCAACATCGATTGGAATCCCAAACTCTCGGGGCTTGGCGACGGCACCTACGAGTTCTACCTCACCTCGACCACGGTGAACGCGACATCCAAGAACATCAATGATCTCAAGGCAGACGATGTTATCTACGGCAAGGCGACGATCACTGTCTCGGAGGGGCAGAATGAGATGGAGTGGGAGATCGATATCCCCACGCTTGCCAAAAACCTCCATACCGGCTGGGGCCAATCCAAGGACACGGTCTCCATCGACCCCAACGACATCAAGGTCTTCGAGGCCCAGTACGGGCGCCTGGGTCAGCAGTGGGTAACGACCGCCGGCGTCTCCACGGCACCGTTTGTGGGGGTCGGCCTGTGCGTGGCGAGCGTTGCCGGCGTCTGCTGCTACCGCCGCCGCAAGCGGGGAGCGAAAGGCGATGCCGATGGCGGCCTGCCCGTGCATACCGAGGACGGGGAGGCGCGCGCGTGACGCAGATCGTGGCCGCGCTCTTTATCGTCCCCTGGCTGTATGGCCTGCACGTGCTCAAACGAGCCGGGCTTAAGTTCTGGCGCTTTCTGCTGGGCTCGGTGGGGCTGTTTATCGTGCTCATGATGTTAGTTCGTCCGTGGGCCATGCAGCCACTCGCCCAAAGCGTCGCCGCCCTTGCGGGGCTCTTCGGCAAGCTTACGGCAACCTTCGAGGCCTACTTTAAATACGGCGTGATCTTTATCGACTCTGCGGCCGGCGCCATGACGCTCAAGATTGACTTTGAGTGCTCGGGCATCGTTGAGATTATGGCCTTTGTCTCGCTGCTGGCATTTTTCGATGTCTACCGGCGCTCGGAGCGTCTGATCGTCGGTGCCCTCGGCGTGCTCGCAATCGTCCTTGCCAACGTGGTGCGTATCATCCTTATCGCCGAGATCATCCATATTGGTGGGACGCAGTGGTACTACATCGCACACTCGCTGGTGGGCCGCATCGTCTTTTACGCGTTTACCGTCGTGCTATATTTCTACGTTTTCACCAAGCCACAGATCGTGCGCATGAAGGTGGGGAGGTTTGCCTATGAGCGCGATAGCTAAACTGGTCGCGCGCATCGGCGGCAGCTTTATCTTTTGGGCCGCCTGGATCATCATACCCATCATCATGGAGATCGTGCCTGCGCTCGGCAGCTGCCTTTTGCTGGTGCGCCGCAAAAGACATGCGCGACGCCTGCAGGCATCCGCCCGCAATCTTTCTATCGCGCCGGCCATCACGCTACTGGTGCCTGTGTATAACTCCGCCGATACGCTCGAGGCCTGTATCGATTCGGTGGCGCAGGGCACTTACCCGCTATCGAGCATCCAGCTCTATCTGATCAATAACAACAGCCAAGACGACTCGTTTGGCGTGTACGCGCGCTGCCAAAAAAGCATCCCGAGCTTGTTATGCAGTGGATGGACGCGGCGCAGGGTAAGTCGCGCGCGCTTAATCTGGGCCTGTTTAACAGCCGGGCCAAATATATCGTCCATATCGATTCGGACGGCGTGCTGGAGCCCCATGCGCTGGAGAACCTCGTCGCGCGCTTTGAGTCCGATTCCACCATCGATGTGGTTACCGGCGTCATCATGACGAGCCCCGACCTGGTGGAGGCATACCGCCCCGGGCCTAGCAGGTTGTTGCGGCGCATGGAGTTTGTGGAATATGCCCAGGCCTTTTTGGCGGGGCGCAACTTTGCCTCCGAGATCAACTTTATCTATTCGCTCTCGGGCGCGTTCACGGCGTTTCGCAGCAATGCGGTGCTGTCCTCGTGGCTCTACAACACCGACACCATCTGCGAGGATACACAGATTACCTTTCAGATGCGCTATCTGCATCATGAGCGTCTGCATGTGTGCGAGAACGCGATCTTTTTCGTCGACCCCATCGAGAGCGTCGACAAACTCTATACGCAGCGGCAGCGTTGGCAGCGCGGCAGCTTGGAGGTGGCGCACATGTTTGGCGGCGAGGACCTATCGCTGCGTGGCGCACTTCGCGATGTCAATGTGAACACCCTGCTCTATGACCACACCTTTGCGTTTCCTCGTTTGATCTGGTATATCGCCCTGATCTGTCTGCTCGCCGTGGGTTATTCGGCGCTGGCGGTGCTGGGGGCGGTGCTGGCGATCTATGTGCTCTATGTAGCGTGTGGCTACCTCTACTACGCCGCCGTCGTCTCGTTTTTACGGCCTTTTGATGGCCTCCGTCGTTACTATGCCCGTCAATGGTGGGTTGTTCCGCTTTTGCCCCTGTTTAACCTGGCGGTGTTTTTTATTCGCCTGGCGGGCATCGTAAACAGCATCGGAACCGATAGCGCCTGGAAGACGGCGACGCTCACCGAGGAGCGCGATGCGGTGACCAAGGTGGTCGCGGGCGACCTGTCCCGGCCGCTTGGGCGCGTGCGGGAGCTGCGTGCATATGTTAACGACGATTCTAAGGAACTGTAACGGTGCTTTCGGCAACCAAGAAACGCGCCCGCCCGTCGACGGGGCTTGTCGCCATCGTGGCGATGGCTGTCGCGCTGGCCGCCGCCGTGTCGGTGTGGTATCAGCTTGCGCGCTACGAGGACGGCCTGCTCGAGATCTTTGCCACCCAACAAGACCAGTATGTTGAGCTCGCGGTGGGCCAGATCGTGCGCGAGCCGGGTCGAGACGACGAGGACATTGTCGACAAGGTACTCGGCTCGATAACGGGCTCGGCATCGCAGTACTGGACGCTATCCAAGGGCAACAGTCTGGTCTTTGTCAAAGACGTCGACGCCAGCGGCCGCTACCGGGGTTTTTCGAGCAAGACTTACTACAGCACGTCTTCGGCCTCTGCTTTTATATCGGGCCTTAGCGAAGGCGTTGTCGACCATGCCATTATCCAGATCGACGGCAGCGCCTATATCGCCTCGGGCACCGTGTTTTCGTACGGCAAGACCACCTACCGCCTGTGTTTTCTTACGGGCAAGCAGGTCGTGATCGACCAAAACGCCTATCTTGCAGCACGCGTCAACGTGGGCGTCACCATCGCCGTGCTGCTCGTGCTGTCCGTGATCGCCTGCGTGGGTATGTCGCTTCGAAACGATGCCGTCTGTCGCCGCACCGCTGAAGTCGAGCGTGACAACCGGGAGCTTCGCTGTACCGTCGAGCGCCTCAACGACGACCTTATGGGACGCACGCCGTTCGATACCGCACATTCGCTTTTTGCGCTGTCGCAGGCCCCGGTGCTTATAGAAAAGCTCGGGCCCGCCGGCGAGCTGCCTGCGACGCTGGTGTCATTTGCGCTTGAGTCGCCCTTGGCACGGGATGCCTTTTTGGCCCGGGCGCAGGGAGTGCTCGACCGTTCGGTCGTGCGCTTTGCCAAAGAGGGCGTGCTGTTGCTGGTCTTTATAGGTGCCGAGCTGCAGGCTGCCGAGTATGCGCTTTCCTTGGTAAGTGACTGCCCGCAGGCCTTGGGGACGCACGTGCAGCGCGAGGGCGAGGAACTCGCCTGGAGCGACCTGTCGCGCAAGCTCGGCGTGGGCGACGACACAACCGTGCAATAACGAAGGGGCACGTGGGTTATGAAACGAATCTACCGCTTTAAGACATATCTCAACGCGAGCCACTGGGTAATCTTTGATGGCGAGCGCGGCGAGTTGCATCCGCACACCTGGGAGTTCTGTGCAAAGATCGGGCTGCTTTCGTCCGAGCTCGTGCCGTTTGGCGTATACGAGCATGCTATCGACGCGGTGTTCGCACCCTACCAAAACCAGACGGTCAACGAAATTGCGCCCTTTGACACGGTGGTGCCGTCGCTTGAGAGCCTCGTGGAGGTGTTCGGCGCGCGTCTACGGCAGGTGGTTTCCGAGTTCGATGCGGTGCTGCTTGAGTTTGAGGGCAGCGAGACGCCCACGCGCAGCTTCGTGATCGATTACAGCGACGAGCTCGTCGCGGAGCCTCAGGGCGACGGTACGGTCGCCCTGGACGACGCTGGGGCGGTATTTGATCGCCTGCTGGGAGAGCTTTCATGAGGATGCCCGACGAGTGGCGCGGTGTCCTGTTGCTGCCCGAGCGTCGACCCCGTGCGTTTACCGCGGTCGCGGCAGCCCTGATTGCCGCTGCCGGCGTTGTGCTGTGGACGCTTGTGGCGGATAACGGGGTATATCCCCTCGGTGGCCAGGCATTGGGATACATCTATCGAAGTGAGGAGCTGCTGCGCCAGATCCAACGCGGTATCTGGTGGCCCCAGATCGACCTGCTGCAGTACAACGGTGTCCAGCCTCTGCGTTATGCGGGGCCACTTTCCGCCTATGCCTACACGGCAGTGGCTGCGCTCGCAGGTGATGGGATACATGCGTTCGTGCCGTTTTGCGTCACCCTGTTCGTAATCGGTTGCCTGTCGTGGCTTGTTATCGGCATGCGTCTGCATCGCGGATGGCTTGGCCTGGTTTTGGGTCCGCTGTGGTTTTTGATGCCGATCAACCTCTCTACGCTGTTCGTCGACGGTGATATTCCCCGAGCGTGCTGTGCATACTGCCCGTGCTGCTGTGGTGCGCCTACTCCTATCTCGATCGGGGCCGCCCACGCAAGCTTGCCGTCATCGCGGCGGCAGCCTGCGCGCTCGTACTGTGCGATGTTACGCTTGCCGCGCTGATAGTGCTGTGCTTTGCTGTTTACCTGGCAATCGAGGGGATTATATGCCGTCGTTGGGCCCGGGGCGTGCGCGTGCTGTGCGCGCTGGCGTGCGGTGTTTTGTGTGCGGGCGTATGGCTCGTGCCTTCGCTTGTGGGCGACACCTCGTCGCTCGAGACGCCCCAGCTGGTATCGAGTGCCGCGCAGAGCTTGTCTTGCCTGCTCAATCCCCTTGCCCGTACGAGCGACACTTCCGCGGCGTATGCGGGGCTGGGAATGGTCGCGCTGGCGCTGTTCGGTATTGTGTGTGCCCGTAGGCGCGCCATGCCCGGCTTTTGGTCCGCATGCGTCGTCGTGCTCGTATCCTCTCAGGCGGCATGCCCGGTCATCGACCTTTTCACAGACGGGGCGAATATCGGGGTCGCGCGCGTCCTTGCGCTTGCGGCGCTCTTTTGCCTGTTCTCGTTTGCGCTCTGGAGATCGCTCAAGACGGGTATCGTCGTTGTCGTGTGTCTACTGCTGCTTGCAGACGCCGCCCCCTCGTTCAATCTGATCTATGGCATCCTTGTGCGCTCCGATCCGGTGGAGCGCTTGCAGTCGCATATGGATCGCGCCCTGATCGATCAGGCGAAGGCGGTATGTACGCAGCGCCTGGGGCTGGTGGGGGAGGACTTTTTCGATGCCGAAGTCTCCTATCTGGTGACAGGCATGCCCGAGCGCATCGCCACGAGTCAGGGGTTTACCGACCAGCTCTCGTCGACCTCGTACAACTACACGCAGATCAACCAGGCACTTGCGGAAGGGTCGTTCGACTACGTCTTCGATCGCTCGATGGAACTTGGTGACGACACGGTGCTTTTGAGCACCAAGAACATCCCCAGCCAGGTTGAATGGACGGATACCCAGATCGACCAGGCGGCAAAAGCCATTGGCTACGAGCTTGTCGCCGTTCAGGGGACATACCGTCTCTACCACATGGATACGCCGGCCACGTTTGGCGTAATCGCCGCCTATCGCGGGCTCGCCATCGGCTCGGGCGCTGCCGCGATTGCCCGGCAGTTCCCTATCTTTGAGGAGGCCTCCACGGCGCCGCTCGACAGTTACTCGTTTGACCAGCTCAACGGCTACGATGTTATCTACCTTGACGGCTTTACCTATACCGATCGTGCTGCTGCCGAGCGGCTTGTCGAGCGCCTGGCCGATACGGGCGTCGATGTGGTAATTGCCGCCGATGGCATTCCCAACGAGGAGCACAGCGGGCAAAAAACCTTTTTGGGGCTCGACTGCGAGTCCATCACCTTCACCGGTGGCTTTCCTACGATCTACACCGACGGGGGTCCGCTTGAGACTGCGTTGTTTCCCAGCGGTTACGCCAGCTGGAGCACGGTATATGTAAACGGGTTGGTAAACGTGCTCGCAACCATCGAGGAGGGGTCGAGGACGCTGCCGGTGTGCGGAACGCTTGCCAACAGCCATATCAAGGTGGTGGGGTTGAATCTTGCCTACTACGAATCGCTGACCGGCGACGAGGGTATCGCACGCCTGCTGTCAAAAACGATCGGCGTGCTGCCGAGCGAGTGCCCGGAGCGCCAGGTAGTTGAGCTTGCTGTGGAGCAGGACGGCAGCACCCTAACGATCTCGAGCGATGCGGACAACGCCGACACGACACTTGCCGCCCTCGACAACATGGAACTCGTTAAAGGTGCGGCGCGCGACGTCAACAGCCTTGTGTACGCGGATCGGGGAACGACGGTGATTCGTCTGAGCACACCGTGGCTGCTGCCCGGATTGGTCGCAAGCTTGCTGGGAGTTGCGGGCGCGGTCGTCTTGTGCCGCCAAAGAGGATAAAGGGTGCCGATGATACCCGCTGCGGGTATGTTCGGGCAAACAGGATTGGACGGGATTGACCGCTATGGATAAGCATACGTCGCGTGACAACACGGTGAGCATCGTCGTTCCTTGCTTTAACGAGGAGGAGTCCCTGCATGCTTTCATGGGGGAGGTGAATAAGGCGGCCCTGGCTGTCAAGAAGCTCTACGACCTTGACGTGGAGTACTGGTTTGTGGACGACGGGTCGATAGATGGCACGCTCGATCTTGTCCGGCAGTTTGCTCAGCAAAGCGAATCAGTACACTATCTTTCATTTTCGCGTAATTTTGGCAAGGAGGCCGCGCTCTATGCAGGCCTTACGGCCTCATGTGGGGCCTATGTCATAACCATGGATGCCGACCTGCAGGATCCACCGTCGCTCATACCCGACATGCTGGGATTTCTTTTCCAAAATCCTGATTACGACTGCGTGGCGACGCGTCGGGCCAACCGGACAGGTGAGCCGCCCGTGCGTAGTGCACTCTCGCGTCTGTTCTATCGTTTGATCAACCGCATATCGACGACCCAGATCGTCGACGGCGCGCGCGACTATCGTTGCATGACCAGAAAGTTCGTCGATGCCGTCTTATCTCTGGGCGAGATCAACCGCTTCTCGAAGGGCATTTTCTCGTGGGTGGGATTTAAGACACACTGGATCTCGTACGAAAATATCGAGCGCGTCGCGGGCAGAACCAAATGGTCCCTCCTGTCGCTGTTTAGGTATTCGATCGAGGGCATCGTCGACTTTTCGACTGCCCCGCTGGTCCTGGCATCGTATACAGGCCTGTTCTTTTGCTTTGCCGCCTTTGCGGGCATCGTATTCGTCGTGGTGCGTGCCCTGCTGTTCGGCGATCCCGTCGCCGACTGGCCAAGCACCATCTGCGTAATCCTTCTTATCGGCGGCATCCAGCTCTTTTCGCTCGGTATCTTGGGCGAGTACCTGTCCAAGACCTATCTGGAAACCAAGCGTCGCCCCATCTATGTCGTAGCCGAGCGCAAATAGCCAGCATCGCCCGACCCCAATAACCTGTTACCGAGGAACCGCTCCATGTCACACACTGATTCTCAACCTGCTGCCGGCGTCGTAGCGTTCGGACGCCTTGCTGTCGCATTCTTTGGTCTGATCTTGGTACTCATCTTGTTTACGTGCGACGGCTGGGAGTATGCGTGCAAGTTTTCGTTTGCCGCGCACCGGCAGCTGCTGTTTTTTGCCCTGGGCGCGATATCGTTGTTTGCGCTGTGTTTTTGCACGCGCATCGCGACGTTTTACGTGGCGCCGCGCGTGCGCGACCCAAGGCGGGCATGGAACGTGCTCGTCGTGCTGTTTTGCATCGCCCTGTTTGCCTATCAGCTCGTCGTGGTGTGGGGGTGCTGGTTTAAGACCGACTGGGATGCCCGGGCCCTGGCAACGGTCGACGACCCGCAAAGCATTGCCGATTATCTGAGCCAAAACCCCAACCAGCGGTTTTTATATGGGTTATTTCGTGCCATCAGCTTTGTGGGGCGCTCGCTCGGAAGCCCCGATACCTATCTGTCGCTTGTAGTGGGGAGCTGTCTGTGCGTTACGCTCGCCGTGTTTTTTGCCGCTCATGCCGCTCGCGGGCTTCGTGGCATTCGGGCGGGTGTCGTTACTCTCGTGGTGCTCGGCCTGCTTGCCGGCGCGTCCCCGTGGATATTGGTGCCTTATTCCGATACCTACGGAATGCTCTGCCCCGCCATTGGGCTTTGGTGCTATGTGTGCCATAAAAACCGCTGGCAAGGGTGGTTTGGCTTGGGTGCGGTGGCGGTGCTGGGCTATGCGATTAAGCCCACGACGATCTTTATCCTGGCAGCCGCCCTGTTTGTGGAGATGCTCACGGTGCCTATGCGCGTCGCTCGCATGCGCCGTGAGGCATCGGGGATCGCTTTGGCCCTGCGGCGCACCGCGCCCTTTGCGGCTGCCCTGGTGGCCGGGGTATGCCTATCGCTGTTTGTGACGAATGCCGTGTCGTCTCGGCAGTTCCAGCTCAACAAAGAGCTGGAACTGTCCATGACGCACTACCTTATGATGGGTCTTAACAGTCAGAGCATGGGCGTCTACAATGCGGACGATGCCTTGGCCTCTGCCGCTTGTGCTACCTCCAGCGAGCGCTCGGCCATGAATGTCCGGGTATGGAAACAGCGTATCCATGATCTGGGGCCTTTGGGCCTTTTGCGCCTGTATCACCAAAAGCTGCTATCGGCTTTTTCGGACGGAACGTTTGCATGGGGGATCGAGGGACAGTTTTGGATCGAGCTGCATGGAAACTGCCGAGCACTCAAGGCCTATTACGGTATCGGCAATTTTAACCACGAAGACCCCAATGCCCAAAACGGTATGTGGTTCGAGGTGCTCTCTCAGACCCTGTGGATTGGCTGCATCGCGGGCGTGGTGCTGCTCGGTTTTTCGCGGCGGCTCGATGCCGTGACGGTCGTGCCCATGCTTGCTGTTTGCGCCCTGGCGTTATTTTTGATGGTGTTCGAGACGCGTGCACGCTACGTGTTTTTGTTCGCTCCCTATTTTTGCGTCTTGGGCGTGGCTGGATGGAGCGAGGTCGTCGATCGCGTGAGCGCCTGGCTCGCCGCGATCGCCAACGAGTAGTTCCATCGCCCGGCACTCAGGGCGTCCGCCCGCGTTCATCGCGATTATCCTGAGGTTTTGCCGCCCAAAAAAATGCGGTGCACAGGGGTCGCAGTTTCCTACAGCGAGTCTCTCCGAACGAGCTGCATGTGCATGACGGTGGTGGTGGGCTCGGCGCCGTTGATCATATCGAGCGCGATGCCTGCGGCCGCGCGGCCTTCTTCGCGCAGCGGCTGGCGAATGGTGGTAAGCGCGGGGACGGCGCGAGCGGCGACCTCGTGGTCATCGAAGCCCACGACCGAAACATCTTGTGGCACGCTGAATCCGGCTTCGTTGAATGCGGCGATAACGCCGGTCGCGATACGGTCCGATCCGCAGAGCACGCCGTCGGCGTGGATTTCGCGCGCGAGCAGTTGCCGCGCGGCCTGGTAGCCGTCTCCGCTGCTCCATCCGGTATAGATGACATTGTCGTCGTCAAGGCTTTCGCCCAAAATCGCACGGTAGCCGCGAAGGCGGTCGATGACGGCGGGGTTGTCCCGAGGTCCCAGCACGGCAACGATATCCTTACGCCCGCGCTCCTTCATGGCGAGCGCCGCAAAGCGTCCGCCCTCTTCGTCGTCCGAATAGACCGTCGAGAACACATCGCGGTAGGGATGGCCTTCGAGCTGGCCGCACAATACCGTCGGAACGTTCAGTTCGCGCAGCACTTCGAGCAGTTCGCTGCCCTTGTAGGGCGAGACGTCGATGACGGCGTCGAAGGAGCGGCGCTCAAAGTGCTCACGTGCGCGGCTGCGCTCATGGGATGAAGACGCTTGCAAGATCACGGGCAGGTAAGACGATTCCGAGAGCTCCTCGGTAATGCCGCTCAAAAACTCACTGTAGGTGGGGTCGCCGAACAGCTCATTAAGGGGCTCGGTAACCAGTATGGCGATTATTTCCGTGCGTCCGACGGCGAGTGCCCTGCCGCGTGCGTTGGGAACGAAGTAACCCTTTTTTGCCGCCGCGCGGACGCGCTTTTTTGTCTCCTCGCTAATGCGGGGTGAATCGTTGAGTGCTCGCGATGCCGTGGAGCGCGATACACCGGCAGCTTCGGCAACCTCGGCAAGCGTGGGTGCGGTGTGTGCTGATCGGTTCATGGCGTCTCCTGTGCAATTGAGCCGGCGGGCTATCAATAAAGGTTCATGCGGATACAGATTAGTATAGTGCGCCCGAACAGCGTTCACGATATCCGGTAGTCGGTACCGTTTTGCAACCAAGCCGTGTCCAAAACGTCTCGTATGGGCGAGTTGTCGGCGGGCGCGGCGATTGCCCACGAGCTTAAGGGCGTTGTTTTGCGCGGTGTATCGATACTCAGAGTGACATAAGTATCACGGTTGTACAACCGGTTGCACCGTTAATCCGGCAAAATCGACCGTTCGGCGGACAACCGATTGCACAACTTTTTGTACCGCCCGTAAGATAAGGACAACCGGTTGCACAGAAAACACTACGATGATGAAGGAGCATCACCATGGACGCCATTAACGATTGGGAAAACCAAGCGCTCACCCACAGGAACCGCCTGGCACCCCATGCGTACTTTATGGGTTACGAGACCGCCGATCTCGCTGCAACGTACAGCCGCGAGCTGTCGCGCGGGTTTGTCCAGCTGTCCGGCTCGTGGCAGTTCCGCCTCTTTGAGGGCCCCGCTGCCGTCTCCAACGAGGAACTCTCCACGTACAAGCCCGAGTGGGATCACGTGGAGGTTCCGCACCTGTGGCAGGTGGACGGCTATGGCAACCTTGCCTACACCGACGAGGGTTTCCCGTTCCCGGTTGATCAGCCGTTCGTTCCCTCCGACGACCCCACGGGCGTCTACCAGCGCATCGTCAACCTTCCCGCCGTTCCTGCCGGCGCTCGCGAGATCATTCGCTTCGACGGCATCGAGAGCTATGGCGAGCTGTACGTCAACGGTCAGTATATCGGCATGACCAAGGGTTCGCGCCTGTCTGCCGAGTTCGACGTGACCGACGCGCTCGTCGAGGGCGACAACCTGTTTGCGGTCAAGGTCCTGCAGTACAGCGATGGCAGCTACATCGAGGATCAGGACATGTGGTGGGCCTCGGGCATCTTCCGCGATGTGTACCTTATGCAGCGTCCCGCCGCGCACCTGGTCGACTTTAGGTTCCGCACGCACCGCGAGGGCGATGCCGCTCTGATCACGCTCGATACGGTTGCCGAGGGCGCTTCCCGCGTTGTGTTTACGCTCAGCGATGGCGAGAACGTGGTGGCTACGGGTGAGTGCGTCGACAGCCATGCCGAGTGCAGCGTGACCGATGCCCACTTCTGGAATCCCGAGGACCCCTTCCTCTACGATCTTACGTTTGAGGTCTACGACGGCGACAAGGTGAGCGAGTACGTCCCGCATCGCCAGGGTCTTGCCGAGGTGACGGTCGAGGGCAATCATATCTACCTCAACGGCACTTACTTTAAAATGCATGGCGTCAACCGCCACGATCACGACGATCACAAGGGCCGCGCCGTGGGCCTCGATCGCATGCGCCGCGACCTGGAGCTCATGAAGCAGCACAACATCAACGCAGTGCGCACCTCTCACTATGCCAATGACCCGCGCTTCTACGAGCTGTGTGATGAGTATGGCATCATGCTGGTCGCCGAGACCGATATGGAGAGCCACGGCTTCGAGAATATCGGCAACATCGCCCTGGTTACCGACGACCCGGCATGGGAGCCGGCCTACGTCGACCGTATTGAGCGCCTGGTGATGCAGGAGCGCAACCACGCGTGCATCATCATGTGGTCGCTGGGCAACGAGAGCGGCTATGGCTGCAACATCCGCGCGATGTACGCCAAGGCTCACGAGCTCGATGGTCGTCCGGTCCACTACGAGGAGGACCGCAACGCCGATACCGTCGACGTCATTTCCACGATGTACTCCCGTGTGTCGCAGATGAACGACTTTGGTGAGCATCCGTTCCCCAAGCCGCGCATCAACTGCGAGTATGGCCACTCCATGGGTAATGGCCCCGGAGGTCTGTCCGAGTACCAGGAGGTCTTCGATCGCTGGGATTGCATCCAAGGCCAGTTTATCTGGGAATGGTGCGACCACGGTTTGGCTGCTGTGACCGAGGACGGCGTTGCCTACGATATGTATGGTGGCGACAACGGCGATTACCCCAATAACAGCAACTTCTGCATCGACGGCATGGTGTTCCCTTGGCAGCAGCCGAGCCCGGGCCTTACCGAGTACGGTCAGGTCATCTGCCCGGTTCGCATGGCTTATGACGCCGAGGCGGGCGAGCTGACTGTCACCAACAAGCGCTGGTTTACCACCCTCGAGGATGTTTGCCTGTCGGCGGAGACCCTGGTGGACGGCGACGTGGTCTGCCGCAAGACGCTCATGCCCGGTGCGGTTGCCCCCGGTGAGTCCGTCCAGCTTCCGCTGGTGATTCACGAGGCCGCGGTAGGCGAGACCCTGCTGACTGTGCGCGCCTACACCATGGCCGCTCACGTCTGGTGCGAGCCGATGTTCCAACTGGGCGCAAACCAGTTTGCCATCGCAAACCATCCGGCGCCGGCCATTGCGGCCCCCACTCGTCCTGAGCTTACGGTCGAGGAGACCGAGCAGGAGATTCGCATTCACTCCCTCAACGGCGAGCTGACCTTCAGCAAGGTAAACGGCACCGTGAGCGAGTGGAAGGCATCCGGCCGCGACGTCATGGCCTCTGGCCCCCAGGTTGGTTTTTGGCATCCGCTCGTCGACAACCACGCCCAGGAGTACGACTCCCTGTGGAAGGACAACTTCATCGATGTAATGCAGACGTCCACCCGCAAGGTTTCTTGGAAGCAGGACGGCAATGCGGTCGCCGTTACCGTGAGCCAACGCATTGCTCCTCCCGTCCGTGCCTTTGGCATGCGCGTCGAGCTCGTCTATACCGTGCTTCCGAGTGGCCGCGTCGACCTCAAGGTTTCCGGCGAGCCCTACGGCGACTATTCGGACATTATCCCGCGCATCGGCATCTCCTTCGAGGTTCCCGGTTGTGATCGTGCCGTCGAGTGGTATGGCCACGGCCCGGGCGAGAACTATCCGGACTCGCTGCGCGCCAACCCGGTCGGTCATTACCGCACCACGGTCGACGATATGTTCACGCCCTACGTTATGCCTCAGGACTGCGCCAACCGCGAGGGTACCCGCTGGGTTGCCCTGCGCTCTAGCCACGGTGACGGTCTGGTCGTGACGCGTCCGAGCGACGCCGCTTCCAACCCGTTCTCGTTCTCGGCATGGCCCTATAGCTGCGAGGCCATCGATAACGCCAAGCACGTCTACGACCTTGTCAAGGGCGATACGGTCACGGTCAACATCAACGACCAACTGCTCGGCCTTGGCTCGAACTCTTGGGGTTCCGAGGTGCTCGATTCCTATCGCACCCGTTTTGAGAGCTTCAGCTTTGAGGTGTCCCTGCGACCGCTGACGTCTGCCGATCTGGCTCAGGCGCTGGCACCCATTAAGGAGGCATAAGCCATGCATGTCTTTAACTCGCGCGCCGATTTCGACGCTCAGATGAAGTCCGTCAAGAAGTGGATGCGTACCGGTCAGGCACTCGACGGCGTTTCTGAACTGCAGCACGATGTGGCGTACTCTATCGGCGACTCGCTGGTGTATTGGTGGGTGAACGCCCACGAGGCGGCTACTGCCGATCTGGTCGGTCACCGTCGCTACCATGCCGTGCTCGCCCCGCTCGACGGCAATCTGACCGTTGAGGTGGCTTCCAAGGCCGATCTTACCTGTACGCGCTCCTACAGCGATATCGATGATCGCGAGCGCTTTGAGGGTACGGGGGAGACCGTGACGATTCCCACCGGCGGCGTTGCCGTCGTCGAAATTGACGAGGCCTACCGTGTCGTGGCCGATGCCGCGGATCCCCGCGTCGTGGTACTGCACGTGACAGTCGAAGGTTATTCCTTCCCCAACAAGTAGTATTCGTCCGCCTGGGCGTTTGCTTCGCGCCGTTAAGGGGGATGGCTTTGTTGACTCCCTTTTCCCCATTCCCCTTAGCAGGTGCGCCGTCCGTGTTTGCACTTGCAGCTCGGACGGGTTTAGATGACATTTAACAGATGATTGGGAGGGCTTATGAGCTCTGAAAAACGAGGAACGATTGGTTCGTTCGCTCTGCTGGGCATGACGGTCGCCGCCGTGTTCGGTATCAAGAACATCATCAACAACAACGCGGCCATCGGCTTGGCAGCTGCGCCGTCGTTCTTCTTCGCCACGCTTTTGTACTTTGTCCCCTATACCCTGGTTACCGCCGAGTTCGTCGGCCTCAACAAGGACTCCGAGTCTGGCGTGTACGCATGGGTTAAGACCTCGATGGGTGGTCGCTGGGCGTTCCTGACGGCATTTAGCTACTGGTTCGTTAACCTGTTCTTCTTTGCGTCCGTCCTGCCCAACGTCATCATCTACGCGAGCTACGTGTTCTTTGGTGCCAACGCCGAGCTTTCGCAGCTGTGGATCACCATTATCGAGATCGTCGTCTTTGCTATCGCCACGTGGGTTTCGACCAAGGGCGCTAAGTGGATCGGCTCCATTTCCTCCTTCGGTTCGACCGCGGCTCTCGGCCTGACCGCCGTGTTCATCCTGCTGTCCCTGGCTGCTGCCTTTGGCGGCGTTGAGTTCGCTACGGCTCCTACTCCCGCTAACATGGCTCCCGACATGAGCAACTTCGCAACTGCGTGGGGCTTCTTCGGTACGCTTGCCTGGATCATCCAGGGCGTTGGCGGCGCTGAGTCTGTCGGCGTGTTCCTTAACGACCTTAAGGGTGGCGTCAAGGCCTTCGTGCGCACCGTCGTTATCGCCGGCCTGACCATCGGCCTTCTGTATGCAGGCGCTTCGCTGCTGGTTAACCTGTTCATCCCCGAGGGCGGCGTTGCCATCTCCACCGGTATCTTCGACGTATTCGGCGCTGTCTTTGCCCACTTTGGCATTCCCATGGAAGTGTCTACGCGCGCCATCGGCTTGATCCTTCTCGCCGCCACGCTGGGCTCCCTCATGATGTGGACCTCTGCTCCCATCAAGGTTTTCTTCACCGAGATCCCCAAGGGTGTCTTTGGTAGCAAGATCGTCGAGCTCAACGAGCACGGCATTCCCGCCCGCGCTGCCTGGCTGCAGTTCGCCATCGTCGTCCCCATCCTGATCATCCCGGCCCTGGGCTCCGGTAACCTCGACGACCTGCTCATGATCGTCACCAACATGACGGCTGCCACCGCTCTGCTCCCGCCGCTGCTGATCCTGCTTGCCTACTTTATGTTGCGCAAGAACTTCGACGCTGCTCCCCGTGGCTTCCGCATGGGTTCGCGCACCTTTGGCCTGGTCATTGCTGCATTCCTGCTTGTGGTCTTCTGCTTCGTGCTTATCTGCGGCACCATTCCGCTCGATCAGCCGCTGTGGCTGACGCTGGTCTACAACGTCGGCGGCGTGGTTGTCTTCCTGGGCCTTGCCGTGATGTGGTACAACCGCTACATCAACCGCCTGCGCGAAACCGATCCCGAGGCTGCTGAGAACGAGCTTCGCCCCTCCGTCCTCGACATGATGGAGTAGCGGCTAGGATTAATCTACGGCTTTGGAATAAATCGATTCCCTTTCCTAAGGAGGGGCCTTACAAGGCCCCTCCTTTTGTGTTACGGGCTTTAGCCTGTGCGGGGCGCGCAGCGCGCCGCATCAGAAACCA
>CABUHP010000008.1 GCA_902491415.1 uncultured Collinsella sp. | reverse complement strand
CTTTGGCGTCGACGGCCTGCGTCTGGACGTTGCCTATATGCTCGACCGCGATTTCATGCGTCGTCTGCATAGCTTTGCCCGTGAGCTCAAGCCCGACTTCGTGATGATCGGCGAGACGCTCCGCGGCGACTACAACCAGATCGTCAACGACGAGATGCTCGACTCCTGCACCAACTACGAGTGCTACAAGGGCCTGTACTCCAGCTTTAACTCGGTCAACATGTTCGAGATCGCCCATTCGTTGCACCGTCAGTTTGGCGGTGACCCGTGGTGCATCTACCGCGGCAAGCATTTGCTGTCGTTTGTCGACAACCACGATGTGCCGCGCCTGGCGAGCATCCTTACCGACAAGTCCTGCCTGCGCCCCGCTTATGGCATGCTCTTTGGCATGCCAGGCATCCCGTGCGTCTACTATGGCAGCGAGTGGGGAATTGCTGGGGAAAAGGGCGGACCCGATGGCGACTGGGCGCTGCGCCCTGCGCTCGATGAGCCTGCGCCCAACGAGCTGACGGCTTTCATCACGCAGCTCGCGCACCTTCACTCGGCCGACGACGCGGCAGCCCGCGCCCTCAACTACGGCGCGTACCGCAACGTGGTGATTCAGAACAAGCAGCTGCTGTTCGAGCGCGCCTGCGACGACGCGACGGTGCTCGTGGCGGTGAACGCCGTGGGCGAGCCTTACACTTTTGGCGCCGGCGAGCTCAACGGGTCCTTTGTCGACCTGCTTGCCGACGACGTGCCCACGGTCGAGCTGGCGGGCTCCCTTGAGCTTGCGCCCTACGAGGTGCGTTATCTGCTGAGGGCCTAGGCCATGGCTGCGTCCGACGAGGGCTATCAACATATTGAGCATGGGTTTGAGCCCGTTGCTGACCAGCACTCGCGCGTTTTGGTGCTCGGATCGTTTCCCTCGGTACTGTCGCGCGCCAATGCCTTTTATTACGGCAACCCTCAGAATCGCTTTTGGCGCGTGATGGCCGCGTGCCTCGGTGTGCCTGTGCCGCCCAACGAGGGCGATCCTTTGGCAAGCGGTGAGCCCGCGACGCTCGATGCCTCCATTGTCGCCAAGCGGGCCATGCTACTGAACGGCGGCGTGGCCCTGTGGGATGTGATCGAGAGCTGCGACATTAAGGGCTCGAGCGACGCGAGCATTCGCAACGTTGTGCCGGCACATATCGAGCGCATTACCGGCACAGCTCCCATTGGGCGGGTGATATGCAACGGTGGTACAGCTGGCCGGCTCTACAAGCGCTATCTACAAGAACGCACCGGGCTGTCCGCCATCGTCCTGCCCTCGACAAGTCCCGCCAATGCAGCGTGGCGTCTGGAACGTCTTGTTGAGCGTTGGCATGCAGCCGTTGACTGGGCCGCTCTCTAATTTAGATATTGGATTGAGCATGGGTGCTGAGACGTTTGATGATGGTGCGCCAGATCGGCGCGGGCAGCGCGGGCTCGACACGCACCATGCCGTCGGCGTCGACACTATCGGCATTGCTACCTCCAAGCAGCTGCGCATGTTCAATGGAGCAGCCCATGCGCACGGCGCCCACAAGCTTATCCATCGCTTCCGAAAATGGTCGGCGCAAGAGGCCCATGCGTGGGGAACGGCGAAGCGCCGCGATGCCACTGCCGGCACAGATGACAACGCCGTCGCACCATGGCAGGTCACGTAGAATACATGCCCGGTACAGGCGGTCGAGGACTTCGTCCGCCTGCTTATTGTTTTTGGACAGGGCCTGGACGACGATATAGATGCGTGTCTCTGTATTCCCAAGGCGATCGAGTATCTGCTCGACAGCGATCATCGCCTCATCATCAAATGCATCATCAACAGCGAGCACCATGCCATCGACTGCGCCGGCATCATCCGCCTCCAAGTCAACCGGGCGGGGGAGCGCGGTGCCGGAAAGCCGGGCATAGGCGGCGATGGCATCCTGCAGGTCCCAAAGCAAAAACTCAAGATCGGCGCTATTGGGAATGCTGATATACGCAATGGTTTGCAGTGTTTTTGGCACATCGCCGTGTGCGGTCGGCTCCATGCTGCCTCCTTTCCGGTTGGTTTCCGTTTAGGTTACACCGTCCGGCGGCGCCCCGCCGCGCTATCCTAGTGCAACCCTTACGAAAGGAACGCCATGCGACTGCCCATGAATACCTCGCTTGCCACGCTCAAGCCCTCCGGTATCCGCCGAATCAACGCGCTCGCCGCCCAGCACCCGGGGTGCATCGCGCTTGCGCTTGGCGAGCCCGATTTTCCCACGCCCGATGTGATTAGCGCCGAGGTGACCGCCGCACTGGACCGCGGTGACACGCACTATCCGCCCAACAACGGTCGTCCCGCCCTGCGTGATGCACTGTCCAAATATATGGATGACGCGGGCCTGGCGTTTTCCGCCGATGAGGTCATCCTGACCGACGGTGCGACCGAGGCACTGTCGGCAACATTCATGGCTATGCTCAACCCCGGCGACGAGGTCATTATCCCCACGCCGGCCTTTGGCCTGTACGAAAGCATCGTCGTGGCCAACCACGCCAAAGCAGTCTTTTTGGATACGGAGCCTGCGCAATTTCAGATTGACGAGGATGCGCTTCGTGCTTGCGTGACGCCGGCGACCAAGGCCATCGTCATCTGCTCGCCCAACAATCCTACGGGTTGTATCCTCAACGCGGCTTCGCTCGACGCCGTGGCGCACGTGGCGGAGCAGGCGGGCATCTACGTGGTCTGCGACGACGTATACAACCGCCTGGTTTATGTGGATGGCTACGAGCGCTTTGCCCAGCGTCACCCGGAGCTGCGCGAGCAGACGGTCGTCATCGAGAGCTTTTCCAAGCCCTGGGCCATGACCGGCTGGCGCTTGGGCTGGCTCGCGGCGGCAACCCCCGTCATCGCCGAGATCGCAAAGGCCCACCAATACTTAGTATCGAGTGCCGTCTCCTTCGAGATGGACGCCGCAGCCCGAGCCCTCACCGTCGACCCAACCCCCATGCGCAAAGTCTACCGAGCCCGTCGCGAACGCGTACTCGCAGCCTTAAACGCCATGGGCCTCGACGTAGTAGAGCCCGCAGGAGCCTTCTACGCCTTCCCCAGCATCAAACAATTCGGCCTAACAAGCGAAGACTTCTGCATCAAAGCCATCAAAGAAGCCAACGTAGCCCTAGTTCCGGGTGACTGCTTCGGCACCGAAGGCCACATCCGCCTAAGCTACTGCGTCTCCGACAAAGATCTGGACGAAGGCCTCCGCCGCCTGTCCACCTTCATTTCAACCTTATAGCCCAACGGGACGCAACACATCAGCCCACCGACCCAAGCATTATGAGCGGGGGCGTCAGCCAACGAAAAACCGGGCTGCCCAAAGTCAAGGCAGGCACGCGCCGCCGAAGGCCAGGCGCAAGGTTTTCGTAGATTCCGCACGAGCCGAAGAGCACTTAATGTGCTCTTCGTGCGAGCCAGGACTTGACCGAGCGAAAACCTTGCGCCTGGCCTTTGGCGGCGCGACCGAGATGGTGGAATTGTGTGCAGCCAGGGTTGCCGTTGACCGACGCCGGGGTCCCCGCCATAATACTTTCGGTTCACGCACGAATCCGCTGCCAGAGACAGCCGGCGCAAACGGGCTTTGCCCGCGAGCTTAATGGGACTTCCCGCCAGCCGAGGTGGTCGAGTAGATATGTCTTCTCGCCCCCGTCGCTCATGCAGCGCGGGGGCTTTCTTTTTGGACATGCCCCCGTCACGTCCTTGTGGCGGACCGTGCCCGGAAAGAATTCGAGGAGGTGTAATTCATGCCCCAGCAGTACAAAATCGACAAGGTTGCAGAGATCGAGTCCCGTATCGCCGAGAACGCCGGTCTGTTCGTCGTCAACTACAACGGTCTGACGGTTAAGCAGGCTCAGGAGCTGCGTCATCAGCTTCGCGAGTGCGGCGCCGAGATGAAGGTCTACAAGAACAACCTGGTCAAGATCGCCCTCAAGAACCAGGAGCAGCCCGAGATCGACGAGATCCTCGCCGGCCCCGTCGCTTATGTGTTCTACGAGTCCGAGCCGGTCGAGGCCGCTAAGGCCCTTAAGGACTTCTCCGCTAAGTCCAAGGGCGTCCTTGAGATCAAGGGCGGTATCTCCGACGGCAAGGCCGTTTCCGCTGATGATGTTAAGGCTATCGCCGAGCTGCCCACCAAGGATCAGCTTCTCGGCCAGATCGCCGGTCTCATCTCCGGTTTCGCTCGCGACATCGCTGTCTGCGTCAACGGCGTTTCCTCTGGTCTCGCTCGTTCGATTCAGCAGGTCTCTGAGCAGAAGGCAGCCTAGTTGCTGTTTTCACCCGCGGCGGCAACGCCGCACCCCTGGCGCATTCGCGCCGTGTTTTAACTGATCTCCGTGCATTCGCACGGAAACCGAAAGGACTTAGAAATGGCTAAGCTTACCACCGATGAGATCATCGATGCTCTTAAGGAAATGACCCTTCTCGAGGCTTCCGAGCTCGTTAAGGCTATCGAGGACACCTTCGGCGTTTCCGCCGCTGCTCCTGCCGCTGTTGTCGCCGCTCCCGCTGCTGGCGCTGCTGAGGCCGAGGAGAAGACCGAGTTTGACGTCGTGCTCGAGGGCTTCGGCGACAACAAGATCCAGGTCATCAAGGCCGTCCGTGAGCTCACCAACCTTGGCCTGAAGGAGGCCAAGGAGGTCGTCGAGGGCGCTCCCAAGGCTGTTCTCGAGGGTGCCAAGAAGGAGGACGCCGAGGCTGCCAAGGAGAAGCTCGAGGCTGCTGGCGCTGCTGTCACCCTCAAGTAATCAGGCTTTCTCGCCAGATTTCTTTGCAGACGGGGTTCGCATTGCGAGCCCCGTCTTTTTTGTTTTTCGGTCCCTCGACATCGGTAGCTCAAACTGCCATGTTCTGTGATTTGCGTCGTATCGGGCACCCTGCCGTTGGGCAATAAAATTGCACCATTCGAGCAATAATTTGCGTTGACCTGCTGAAGAATTGTCTCTGCCTTGTAGCGACATATAGTTCCAGCGGTAAGATGCTTAGGTATCGCAATTTGGTCTGCGGCTGTGTGCCGCACGCATGGGGCGCTTTTGCGCCTGCGAAAGGATCTTTGAATAACATGAAGGCAATCATCCCCGCCGCCGGTCTTGGCACGCGTTTTCTGCCTGGCACCAAGTGCACGCCCAAAGAGATGCTGCCGGTGCTCGACAAGCCCGTCATTCAGTACGTCGTCGAGGAGGCGCTCGATCCCGAGGAGGTCGACGATGCCATCATCGTTACTTCTCCCGGTAAGCCCGAGCTACTGAATTACTTCCAGCCCGATCGCTCGCTCGAGAACCTGCTGCGCGAGCGCGGCAAGAACGCCTATGCCGATGCCGTCGCCCATGCGGGCGGTATGCCGGTCGACTTCCGTTATCAGTACGAGCCCAAGGGCCTCGGCCATGCTATTCGCTCTGCCGCCGACGCCGTGGCAGGGGAGAACTTCCTGGTTCTTCTGGGCGACTACGTTGTGCCTAATCGCGACATCTGCGACAAGATGCTCGCCGTTTCCAAGGAGCACGGTGGCGCTTCGGTTATCGCCGTCGCTGCTTGCTCGCCCGAGGAAGTCAGCCGCTACGGCGTTATCGCCGGTGAGCGCGTCGGTTCGCTCGAGGGTGCCGAGGACGTTGCCGATGCAGAGCCGGGCGCTGTCTGGCGCATCGGCGGTCTGGTCGAGAAGCCCGCTCCCGAGGCGGCTCCGTCCAATCTGTACATCGTCGGTCGCTACCTGCTGAGCCCGCTGGTCATGGACCTGCTGGCAGATCAGCAGGCCGGCAAGGGCGGCGAGATCCAGCTCACCGACGCCATGGCCCGTTCGCTCGACCGCGAGGCCATGTATGCCGTCGTCATTGACCCGCTGTCGGGCTACGACACCGGCACTCCCTCTGGCTGGATGGCCACCAACGCCCTCATGGCCGCAAGCGACCCCCGCTTTGCCGATGCCTTCTGGGATGCCATCGACGAGCGCGGCGGATTGATGCGCAAGTAAGCCTTCGGGCATCGACATTTACGGGCGCGGACCTCGGTTCGCGCCCGTTTTTTATAAGAGCTGCGATTGCCGGCTCTCTGTTCACAGAAAATATATGAACAGATGTTCGATACACATACATCTACCTGCGTGTTTTCTGTCGAAAAACTTTGCTACTCCAAAAACTCAATCGCGTCAAGGCTTTTCTTGCCCAACGGTCGGTACCTGATAAACTATTAGGTTGCGATAACTGGCGAAGCTATGCCTCGCCAACCCACCGAGCATTTCCGTGAAGGAGGAAAAACCTGGTGACCTACGCATACACTGCCACTGAGCGCAAGCGCGTCAGCTTCGGGAAAATCCCGGAGGCCATGGAGCTCCCCAACCTTATCTCTGTTCAAAGGGAATCCTTTGAGCGTTTTAAGGACGAGGGCCTTCGTGAGGCGTTCAAGGAATCCAGCCCCATCCAGAGCCAGAACCATGTTCTCGAGGTTACCTTCGGCGAGCATCAGTTCGGCGACCCCGCGCACACCGTCGAGGAGTGCCGCGAGAAGGACATGACCTATCAGGCCCCGCTTCTGACCGACGTCCGTCTCACCAACAAGGAGACCGGCGAGATCAAGGAGCAGCTCGTCTTTATGGGCGACTTCCCCATGATGACCGATCAGGGCACCTTCATCATCAACGGTACCGAGCGTATCGTCGTCTCGCAGCTCGTCCGTTCCCCGGGTGTGTACTACAGCTCCGAGATGGATTCGGGCAAGCAGATCTACAAGGCCCAGATCATCCCGTCCCGCGGTGCCTGGCTCGAGTTTGAGGTCGACAAGCGCGACCAGCTCATGGTCTCCATCGACCGTAAGCGCAAGCAGAGCGCCACGATGTTCCTGCGCGCCCTTGGCATCGCCGTCACCAACGATGACATCATCGAGCTGCTCGGCAACTCCGATGTGATCAAGCGCACCCTGGAGCGCGACACCGCCCTCACTCGCGAGGACGCCCTCATCGAGATCTACCGTCGTCTGCGCCCGGGCGAGCCTCCCACCGTGGACGCTTCCCGCAGCCTGCTCGAGGGCCTGCTCTTCAACCCGCAGCGCTACGATCTGGCCCGCGTCGGTCGTTACAAGGTCAACAAGAAGCTCAACCTCACCACCGAGGAAGAGGTCACGGTGCTCACCGACGAGGATATCGTCGCGACGCTGCGCTACCTGCTGTCCCTCGCTGCCGGCGAGCAGGGCTTCAAGGTCGATGACATCGACCACTTTGGCAACCGCCGCATCCGCACCGTCGGCGAGCTCGTCGCCAACCAGTTCCGTATCGGCATGAGCCGTATGGAGCGCGTCGTCCGTGAGCGCATGAGCTCCCAGGACATCGACGAGATCACCCCGCAGTCGCTCATCAACATCCGCCCGATCGTGGCCTCCATCAAGGAGTTCTTCGGTTCCTCGCAGCTCTCGCAGTTCATGGACCAGGCGAACCCCCTGACCGGTCTGACCCACAAGCGCCGCCTGTCCGCACTCGGCCCTGGCGGTCTTGCCGGCCACAAGTCCGGCTCCAGCCGCCGCACCAACGTGCCGACGGCCGTCCGCGACGTTCACAACTCGCACTACAGCCGCATGTGCCCGATCGAGACCCCCGAAGGCCCCAACATCGGCCTGATCGGCTCGCTCGCCCTCTACGCCCGCGTCAACGAGTACGGCTTCATCGAGGCTCCGTTCCGTCGCGTCGAGAACGGCGTTGCCACCGACCAGATCGACTGGATGACCGCTGACGAGGAAGAGAAGCACGTCATCGCGCCGGCTAACACGCCGCTCGATCCCAAGACCAACGAGTTCATCACGACCGATGCCGAGGGCAAGCTTGTCCGCCCGCACACCGTGATCGCCCGTACCCGCGACTTCGACGGCTCCTTCGGCGCTCCCGCCGACGTGCCCGTCGAGGACGTCGACTACATGGACGTCTCGCCGCGTCAGATGCTCTCCGTCGCAGCCACGCTGATCCCGTTCCTCGAGCACGACGACGCCAAGCGTACGCTGATGGGCGCCAACATGCAGCGTCAGGCCGTGCCGCTGGTTCACCCTGCCGCTCCCTATGTCGGTACCGGCATGGAGCGTCGCGCCGCCCTGGACTCCGGCGAGGTCACCCTGGCCAAGAACGCCGGCGAGGTCATTTTTGCCGACGCCGCCAAGATTATCGTCAAGCATGCCGGCGGCATGGACGAGTATCACCTGGCCAAGTACCAGCGCTCCAACCAGTCCACCTGCATCAACCACCGTCCGCTCGTGCGCGTCGGTGACACCGTTGAGCAGGGCGAGCCCCTGGCTGACGGTCCTTCGACCGATCATGGCGAGCTCGCACTGGGCCAGAACCTCACCGTGGCCTACATGCCGTGGGAAGGCTTTAACTACGAGGACGGTATCGTCGTGTCCGAGCGCCTGGTGGCCGAGGACCTGCTGACGACCATCAACATCACCCGTCACGAGATCGACGCCCGCGACACCAAGCTCGGCCCCGAGGAGATCACCCGCGAGATCCCGAACCTCTCCGAGGACATGCTTGCCAACCTCGACGAGGACGGCATCATCCGCATCGGCGCCGAGGTCGGCCCTGGCGACATCCTGGTCGGCAAGGTCACGCCTAAGGGCGAGAGCGCTCTGACTGCCGAGGAGCGCCTGCTGCGCGCCATCTTCGGTGCCAAGGCCCACGATGTCCGCGACACCTCCCTTAAGATGCCTCACGGTGCTTACGGCCGCGTCATCGACGTCGTCCGCTTTAGCCGCGAGAACGGCGACGACCTGGCCCCCGGCGTCAACGAGCAGGTGCGCGTCTACGTCGCCCAGCGTCGTAAGATCCAGCAGGGCGATAAGATCGCCGGCCGCCACGGCAACAAGGGTGTTATCTGTAACGTTCTGCCGGTCGAGGACATGCCCTACATGGCTGACGGTACCCCGATCGACGTTATCCTCAACCCGCTGGGCGTTCCTTCGCGTATGAACGTCGGCCAGCTGCTCGAGTGCCACCTTGGCTGGGCTGCTGCGTGCGGTTGGGATACCGAGCAGGCCGACTCCGACAAGTACGTCCCCGGTCCGTTCTTCACCGCGACGCCCGTCTTCGACGGCGCCAAGGAGGACGAGATCGCCGAGGTCATCCGTCGTGCTAACAAGAACATGCTCAACAAGGCCACCGCTGCCTTTGGCGATCACATGCGCCCCGAGTTCGTCACCCAGCTTGACGAGCGCGGCAAGACCCGTCTGTTCGACGGCCGCACCGGCGAGGAGTTCCGTGAGCCCATTACCGTGGGTACGTCCTACATCCTCAAGCTCGGCCACATGGTCGACGACAAGATCCACGCCCGTTCGACTGGCCCCTACAGCCTGGTTACCCAGCAGCCTCTGGGCGGCAAGGCCCAGTTCGGCGGCCAGCGCTTCGGCGAGATGGAAGTTTGGGCACTGTACGCATACGGTGCTTCCAACGTCCTGCAGGAGATCCTGACCGTCAAGTCCGACGATACCGTGGGCCGCGTCAAGACCTACGAGTCCATCGTCAAGGGCGAGAACGTTCCCGTCCCGGGTATCCCCGAGTCCTTCAAGGTTCTCGTCAAGGAGATCCGCTCCCTCGCACTGGACATCGAGCCCATGCACGATGCCGACGAGGACGCCTCCGCCCCTGTGACCGCCGAGGAGACCTCCGCTCTCGACGACCTGGCAGCGCTCGCCGGCGTTGACGCCGACGTCGAGGCCGAGGATGCCGAGACCGCCGAGGCACCCGAGGCTGTCGCCGCCACGACCACTGATAAGGAGTAGTTGACTGTGGCAGATTTCGAAGCTACTGATTTTGACTCGGTAAAGATCTCCCTTGCCTCCGCCGACCAGATCCGTTCCTGGTCGCACGGTGAGGTCAAGAAGCCGGAGACCATCAATTACCGTACCCTCAAGCCCGAGAAGGACGGCCTGTTCTGCGAGAAGATCTTCGGTCCCGCCAAGGACTGGGAGTGCTCCTGCGGCAAGTACAAGGGCATCCGCTTTAAGGGCATCGTCTGCGAGCGCTGCGGCGTCGAGGTCACCTCGGCCAAGGTGCGTCGCGACCGCATGGGCCACATTGAGCTCGCCGCTCCCGTGTCCCACATCTGGTACTTCAAGAGCCCCACGAGCTTCCCGATGAGCCGTATGCTCGACATCAAGTCCAAGGACCTCGAGAAGGTTCTGTACTTTGCCAGCTACATCATCACCGAGGTCGACTACGAGGCTCGCGAGGCCGACGCCGACGACCTGCGCGAGGAGCTCGCCGCCGATCTGGAAGAGATCGATGCCGAGTGCGCCCGCCAGATCGAGTCCCTCAAGGAGCAGGGCAACCCCGAGAACTTTGACGAGTTCTCCGACGAGGAGCCGCTGACCCCCGAGGAGATCGCCTCTGGCATCGTCGACATCGAGGAAGAGTGCAAGGACGAGAAGCAGCTCCGCACGGACGCCTTCAACGCCTTCATGAAGCTCAGCGAGCGCGACCTCATTTCCGATGAGCCGCTGTTCCGCGAGATGACCCGTTACTACTCCATGTACTTCAAGGGTGGCATGGGTGCCGAGGCCGTCCGCGACCTGCTCGCTGCCATCGACCTCCCCTCCGAGGCCGAGAAGCTCAAGGCCATCATCGCCGACGAGGACTCCCAGAAGCAGAAGCGCGAGAAGGCCGTTAAGCGCCTCGAGGTCGTTGACGCCTTCCTGAAGGGCGGCAACAGCCCCGCGAACATGATCCTGGACGTCATTCCGGTCATTCCGCCCGATTTGCGCCCGATGGTCCAGCTTGACGGTGGCCGTTTCGCCGCGTCCGACCTCAACGACCTGTACCGTCGCGTGATCAACCGTAACAACCGACTCAAGCGCCTGCTCGACCTGGACGCCCCTGCGATCATCGTGAATAACGAGAAGCGCATGCTCCAGGAGTCCGTGGACGCCCTGTTCGACAACGGCCGTCGTGGTCGCCCGGTCTCTGGCCGTGGCGGTCGCCCGCTCAAGTCGCTCGCCGAGGCCCTCAAGGGCAAGCAGGGTCGTTTCCGTCAGAACCTGCTGGGCAAGCGTGTCGACTACTCCGGCCGTTCGGTAATCGTTACCGACCCCAAGCTGCTGCTGCACCAGTGCGGTCTGCCCAAGACCATGGCGCTGGAGCTCTTCAAGCCCTTCGTCATGAAGCGCCTGGTCGAGCTTGGCAAGGTCGAGAACATCAAGGGCGCCAAGCGCGCTATCGACCGCGGTGCCACCTTTGTGTGGGACATCCTCGAAGAGGTCATCGACGGCCGCGTCGTGCTGCTCAACCGTGCACCGACCCTGCACCGTCTGTCCATCCAGGCCTTTGAGCCGGTGCTGGTCGAGGGCAAGGCTATACACCTGCACCCGCTGGTCTGCTCGCCCTTCAACGCCGACTTCGACGGCGACCAGATGTCTGTCCACGTGCCGCTGTCCAGCCAGGCTCAGGCCGAGGCCCGCGTGCTCATGCTCTCTGCGAACAACCTGCGCTCGCCGGCATCCGGCAAGCCGGTCAACATCCCTTCGCAGGACATGATCATCGGTGTGTACTACCTCACCCAGGTTCGCGAGGGTCTGCCGGGCGAGAACCACGTGTTCTCGAGCTTCGACGACGCGCTGCACGCCTATGACTGCCGCTCCGAGGTCGACATGCAGGCCAAGATCCAGGTCCGCGTGTCCGCTGCCGATGCCAACGTCATCAAGGAGGACGGCACCCGTATCTTCCGCGTCAAGAACGGCAAGAACGAGTTCGTCGACTACGACGTCACCGGCAACAAGACCGCGCGCTTCGAGACCTCTATCGGCCGCATCATCTTCAACCGCCAGTGCCTGCCCGAAGACTATGAGTTCATGAACTACAAGATGGTCAAGGGCGACGTGGCCAAGCTGGTTGCGGACTGCTGCGATCGTTACCCCGAGGCCAAGGTCGGCCCGATCCTCGACGCCATCAAGTACTCCGGCTTCCACTACGCTACCCGCGCCGGTCTCACCATCTCGGTGTGGGACGCTCTCATCCCTGCCGAGAAGCAGGAGCTGCTCGACCGCGCCCAGGCCAACGTCGACCAGATCAACGAGTACTTCGAGGAGGGCTTTATCAACGAGACGGAGCGCCACATCGAAGTCGTTAACGAGTGGACTGCTTGTACCGATAAGGTTGCAGCGCTCATGCTCGACATGTTCGACGAGGAGAACCCGCTGTACATGATGGCCGACTCCGGCGCCCGTGGTTCTAAGACCCAGCTGCGTCAGCTCGGCGGCATGCGTGGCCTGATGGCAGACATGTCCGGCGAGACGATCGACCTTCCCATTAAGGCGAACTTCCGCGAGGGCCTGCTGCCGCTCGAGTACTTCATTTCGACCTACGGCGCCCGTAAGGGCCTGGTCGATACCGCATCCCACACCTCGGACTCTGGTTACCTGACCCGTCGTCTGGTCGACGTGGCCCAGGACGTCATCGTCCGCGAGGAGGACTGCGGTACGCACGAGGGCGTCACCTACAACCTCATCATCCCCGGCACCACCGACCTCAACACCGACCTCGTCGGCCGTTGCTTCATTGAGGACGTCGTGGCTCCCGATGGCACCGTGCTCTTTGAGCAGGACGGTTACATCGAGAAGGTCGCCGACATCCAGAAGATGGTCGATGCGGGCCTTAAGAAGGTCAAGCTTCGCGCGCTGCTCACCTGCCGCTCCAAGTACGGCGTGTGCCAGAAGTGCTACGGCTGGGATCTTTCCACCCGTCGTCCGGTCGCCATCGGTACCGCGGTCGGCATTATTGCCGCCCAGTCCATCGGCGAGCCCGGTACGCAGCTTACGATGCGTACCATTCACTCCGGCGGCGTCGCTGGCGTTGACGATATTACGCAGGGTCTGCCTACGGTCAGCCGTATGTTCGATATCGTCGGCAACGTCAACGAGAAGATTCTGGGTCGCGAGGCCGAGCTGGCTCCGTACTCCGGTCACCTCTCGATTAAGCCCGAGAAGTCCGAGTACGTGCTGACGCTCACCGACTCCGAGGATCATACCCGTGTGCTCGACGAGCGTCGCGTCCCCGCTTCGGTGCGCTTTATGCCCGAGATCGAGGACGGCTGCGAGGTTCGCGCCGGCGACCAGATCACCAAGGGCTTCGTCAACTTCCGCAACCTGCGCAAGCTGACCGACATCGAGTCGACGATGCACACCTTCGTCGAGAGCGTCAAGGACGTCTACACCAGCCAGGGCGTCGACCTGAACGACAAGCACATCGAGGTGCTCGCACGTCAGATGCTGCGTCGCGTTCAGATCACCAACCCCGGCGACTCCAAGTACCTGCTTGGTCAGTATGTCGACCGCTACGAGTTCGCCGACGAGGTCGAGCGCGTTGCCCGTCTGGGCGGTCAGGCCCCCGTGGCCGAGCCCGTCATCCTGGGTACGCTCAAGGTCGCGTCCAACATCGACTCCTGGCTGTCGAGTGCTTCATTCATCCGTACCGCCGGCGTCCTTACCGAGGCTGCCATCGAGGGCAAGGTCGACCACCTGCTCGACCTTAAGTCCAACGTCATCGTCGGTAAGAAGATCCCTGCTGGTACTGGCCTCAAGCCGTACGCCAACGCCAAGCTGACGTATCGCACGGCTGACGGCTATGTTGACATCGACGGCCCGGCTTCGCCCAACGCCAAGTCGCTGCCCGAGTGGGCTCCTGTGGAGCTCAAGGACCTGGACGAGCAGCTCCCGCAGCAGCTCGACTGGGCCGGTTATGACGAGTTTGGTGGTGCTGACGGTTCGTTCACCCGCAACGGCCATACCATCTCCGCCGAGAAGGCTCGCCTGTACCTGTTCGACGACCTGGGCGTGTCGCAGCGCTGGACCAACAAGTTCAGCGAGGTCGGCATCGAGACGGTCGGCGACCTGGTCGGCAAGTCCGAGGAGGATCTGCTGCGCATCGACGGCATCGGTGCCAAGGCGATCGAGGAGCTCCGTGACGGCCTGGAGGCCCACGACCTGCTCTACATCCTCGAGAACAACGACGACGTTGCCGACGAGGAAGACCTCTCGCAGCTGCTGCAGATGGTCTTTAGCCCCGACGGTCCGGACGACATCCTGCTGGGCACCTCCGCCGCGCCGACGCATCACGCCGACGCCGACGAGGAGCTCCTGGGTGCCCCGATCGACGACAAGAAGGCTCCCGCCAACGGCGCGATCAACGAGGACATGGCTTCCCTCGACGAGCTGCTCAACCAGCTCGTGGACACCGACGACGCCGAAGAGGCCAAGGACAACGACGAGGAGTAACTAGTTCCGCCGTTCTAACGAACGGCGGCGACCTCCGTCGCTGCGCGGCCCCCAGAGCTACAATCTGTCATTCAAAAGGCAGGGCATGACCAAAAGGTCAATGCCCTGCCTTTTTCATGCCACCTTGTACGCTCTGGGGACCGCTCGCTTGCGTATGCTCAACCTGTTGCGTTCCGTTGATCCCTTGTCAATAAGGGGCAGGCTATTTTTGGTAGGTTTTTCCTGCTTGAATTTGAAACATTCCGTTTGGTCAAAGCGTATCTATGGTGAGGGCCTCATCAAGAACCATTACCGTCACCGGGAGGTGATTATGGAAGAACAAACATTTAGACAGGCAGTCGAGGATCACCGGGATGTCGTGTTTCGAATCGCATTGACGTATCTGCGCGATCGTGCCGATGCCGACGATGTCGCTCAAGACGTCTTTCTGAAGTTACTCAAAAGCGATGCGCAATTTGAAAGCTGGGAACATCTTCGTCGATGGCTTATCCGGGTCACGATCAATGAATGCAAATCTCTCTTTCGAAAGCCATGGAGGCGTGTGGAGGATATTGAGAACCTGGCCGATTCGCTTTCGACGGCGCAGGAGGAGACCAAGGCGGTCCTGTCAGACGTTATGCGACTTCCGGAACGATTCCGTGTTCCCATCATGCTCTATTACTATCTGGGCTTTTCGACCTCAGAGATTGCCGAGTTATTGCATGTGCCAGCCGCGACTGTTCGAACGCGTTTGGCTCGCGGCAGATCGAAGCTCAAGTTCATCCTAGAGGAGGGCGACCGTGAAATCCAATCAAATCAAGCAGGCCTTCGAGTCCGTCCAAGCCGATAGCGATCTTGCTGACCGTGTTCTTTATGCCGCTGCTGGTGAGCCGCTTCGCCGAAAGGGTCACGCGAAGCCTCTGTATGTTGCCGTAATCGGATGTCTTGCCGGAGTGCTGGCGACCGGAGGGGTCGCCTACGCTGTTGTCAATTCCAGTTATTTTGCCTCTGCCTGGGGAAACCATGGCAACGGAGAGTCCGTTACCTGGACAAATGGCGGCTCGTCGGGGACGAAATATACCTACACCAGAGAGTTTGGTGATGGTATCGCGCCCCAAAGCCTGGAGGGTGCAGTCCAGAAGGTCAATCTGTCCGTCGAGGGCAACGGCTATACGCTCGACATTCATGAGATGGCAATCGACGAGAACGGTTGCGGTGCTGTGACGTTTACATTGTCCAATCCGAATGGCGTTAACTACTACAGGCCGGCGGCAGAGCTTGGCGAACTTGTTCTCTATGGTGAAGAAGAAGGGGGCGTCAGTACACCCAGCATGAACTTCGGCGAGGAATGGGCTGATACACGCTGCACCATTGATAAAGACACATCAAGCGACACGGTCATTAACGGCACGATGTACTTTGCATCTTGGAATCGCGATCGAGATTTACGACATGCGGTCACCTGGAATATCAGTTGGACGGAGGGCAAAGGTGAGGATGCGAAGGTGATCGAGGTATCGACGCCAGAGTTTAACGTCGGAGCGCACGTCGATACAAAAGAACTCCGCTCCGATGACTCGCCTCTCGAGATCAGTCCGTTTTCCATCCAGACGCACATCGATGATCTGGGCTATGAAGCAGTTGATCATAAACTGACCGTCACCTACAAGGATGGGTCAGAGCAGATTATCGAAGATGACGACGCAGGGGCGTACAATTTCTATGTTTCGATGGGACGCAATAGCGGAGAGAACATTTGGGTGCCAACGAAGTTGATTGATGTCGACCAAGTGGTTTCAGTAACGCTCGAAGGCACACGCTGCACTTCAACAGGGGGCGCCGAAACGTCGGAACCCTTTACCATCGTCTATTCGTAAGATTTGGGGCCGCTTTCTACTAGGGGAAGCGGCCTTCTTTGCGGTAAATGGGCGGTTAGACCGCACGATATTCGCCTGCATTCCTGAAGTATGCGGCAAAATCTTGATGGGTCGACCACACCGTATATGCTCAAGCGCTCTACCTGCGGGTTTATTATCGCAAAACCCCGGTGCGCTCGGCGGGTCCAGAATTTGCCGCATACTTCCGAAACCGCCGCCGATTTCCATGCGACAGGTGAGAGCAGATCACCGTTGGAGCGCGACGTTTCCCCAGATAAAACCGACCAAAATAAACCTGTCCCTTTTTGGCAGGTAACGTTGCCCCGACGAGCACGTCGGATGCCCGGGCGGCACAGGGGTTAAGTTTGTCGCGAGTTCCGCACGAGCCGGAGGCCACTTAATGTGGCCTCCGTGCGAGCCAGGACTGTAGAGCAGCAAACTTAACCCCTGTGCCGCCCGGCCCGGGAATCCGCCCCCGCGCACAGGAGGGGATTCCTTTTGTGTAGGCTTTGCGGAAATGTGCCAATTTTGGGATACGCCCGGCGGCGTGGTCTGTTGACGGCACAGCTAACGCCACGTATCCTATCGAACTGCGTGTTTCGTAGGGGGATGCTGACCCCTCGATTCAAGCCGTTGCACTTTACAGAAAGCTGGAATCATTCGAGAAGGAGTACGCTTTGCCTACTATTAACCAGCTGGTTCGCCAGGGCCGTCGTTCCGTGCCCAAGAAGTCCAAGAACGCTGCTCTGCAGCACAACTCCCAGAAGCGCGGCGTGTGCACCCGCGTCTTCACCACGAGCCCCAAGAAGCCGAACTCGGCTCTTCGTAAGGTTGCCCGTGTTCGCCTCGTCAACGGCATCGAAGTTACTGCTTACATCCCGGGTGAGGGCCACAACCTGCAGGAGCACTCCATCGTGCTCGTCCGCGGCGGTCGTGTCCGTGACCTCCCTGGTGTCCGTTATCACGTCATCCGTGGCGCCTACGACGCTGCTCCGGTCCAGAACCGTATGCAGGCCCGTTCCAAGTACGGTGCTAAGCGCCCCAAGGCTAAATAAGCCAGATAACGTTTTGATACTTTCGCCGTGTGCCGTCTTGAGCGCCGCACGGTAGACACTTAAGGAGATTTCACATGCCGCGTCGTGCAGCAGCTAATCGTCGTGAGGTTCAGCCTGACGCCGTTTACAACAACCGCCTGGTGACTCAGCTCATCAACAAGGTCCTTCTTGACGGCAAGAAGGCCACCGCTGAGCGCATCGTTTACACCGCTTTCGAGATCGTTGCCGAGAAGTCCGAGGGTGGCGACGCTCTCGCTACCTTCAAGAAGGCTATGGACAACGTCAAGCCCACGCTCGAGGTTAAGCCCAAGCGTGTCGGTGGCGCTACCTATCAGGTCCCGATGGAGGTCAACTCCCGTCGTTCCACCGCTCTGGGTATCCGCTGGATCGTCAACTTCTCCCGCGCTCGCAAGGAGAAGACCATGGCCGAGCGTCTCGCCAACGAGATCCTCGACGCCTCCAACGGCCTGGGCGCTTCCGTCAAGAAGCGTGAGGACGTCTTCAAGATGGCCGAGGCCAACCGCGCGTTCTCTCACTATCGTTGGTAAGTTAAGGTAAGGAACTAACATGGCTAAGCCTAAGTACAAGCTTTCCGATACCCGTAACATCGGCATCATGGCCCACATCGATGCCGGTAAGACCACCACGACCGAGCGTATTCTTTACTACACCGGTAAGACCCACAAGATCGGTGAGGTCCATGAGGGCGCTGCCACCATGGACTGGATGGTTCAGGAGCAGGAGCGCGGCGTAACCATTACCTCCGCTGCTACCACGTGCTTCTGGAACAAGGACGGTAAGGACTACCGCATCCAGATCATCGACACCCCGGGCCACGTTGACTTCACCGCCGAGGTCGAGCGCTGCCTGCGCGTCCTCGATGGCGCTGTCGCCGTCTTCGACGCCGTTGCCGGCGTTCAGCCCCAGTCTGAGACCGTTTGGCGTCAGGCTTCTACCTTCAACGTCCCCCGCATCGCCTTCATCAACAAGTATGACCGCGTGGGCGCTGACTTCTTCAACGCTATCGAGACCATGAAGGATCGTCTCGACGCTAACGCCGTGGCCGCTCAGGTCCCGATGGGCGCCGAGGACAACTTCTGGGGCGTCATCGACCTGGTCACCATGACTGCATGGGACTTCAAGGCCGACGAGAAGGGCATGACCTACCCCGAGCCGATGGACGAGATCCCGGCTGAGTTTGCCGACATCGCTGCCACCAAGCGCGAGGAGCTCCTTGACGCTGCTGCCAGCTTTGACGACGAGCTCATGGAGAAGATCCTCATGGAGGAGGACTTCACCGTCGAGGAGCTCAAGGCCGCTCTGCGCAAGGGCGTTCTGGCCAACGAGCTCAACCTCGTCTTCGTGGGCTCCGCCTACAAGAACAAGGGCGTTCAGGAGCTGCTCGACGCTGTCGTCGACTACCTGCCCAGCCCGCTCGACGTCGAGGCCGTCACCGGTACCGATCCGGACACCGGCGAGGAGATCCAGCGTCATCCTTCCTTCGACGAGCCCTTCTCCGGCCTGGTCTTCAAGATCATGACCGACCCGTTCGTCGGTAAGCTCACCTATGTCCGCGTTTACTCCGGCCGCGCCGAGTCCGGCTCCTACGTGGTCAACGCTTCCAACGGTCAGCGCGAGCGCCTCGGCCGCATCCTCGAGATGAACGCCGCAGAGCGTATCGACCGTGACGACGCTGCCGCCGGCGACATCGTCGCTTGCGTCGGCTTCAAGAACTCCACCACCGGTGACACCCTGTGCGCCGAGGGCAAGGAGATCGTCCTCGAGAAGATCGAGTTCGCTAAGCCCGTTATCGACGTTGCCATCGAGCCCAAGACCAAGGCCGAGCAGGACAAGATGTCCCTTGCTCTGACCAAGCTCGCCGAGGAGGACCCGACCTTCCAGGTGTCCACCAACCACGAGACCGGTCAGACCATCATCGCCGGCATGGGCGAGCTGCACCTCGAGATCATCGTCGACCGCCTGCTCCGCGAGT